>JAOZUO010000174.1 GCA_029938605.1 Deltaproteobacteria bacterium
TGTGGTAAAACTCCCAGTGAATCATGGACAACCAATCGCTCATTGATCAGGAGATCCATGCAAAGCACGTGGCGGTGGTCTTCGCCAGACTGCCGCTCTCCATGGCCATGACCATGGTCATGGCGACCATGGTGGCCGCGGTACAGTGGCCGGTAGTAGACCACACCCAGGTGACGGCTTGGTGGATCTGCTACACCCTGGCGACCCTGGGTAGATTCGTCACATGGCACCTGTACCGCCGCGCGCAGCCGAAGCTCAAGGAGTCGGAGGCGTGGGCTCGCGCCTTCGTGATGGGCGCCCTGGTGGCCGGCCTGTTGTGGTCCGCGGCCCTTTGGATGCTGGTTCCATCTAGCGGGACCGTGCACCAACTCCTTGTCGTCGTCATCGTGGTGGCGACCCTGGCCGCCGGCGCCGTGGCCCTTTCCGGCCTGTGGAGGGCCGTGCTGGTGTTCTGCCTGCCGGCCACGGTTGCCCTGGTGGTGCGCCTCATCACCTTGGATGAGCCCAGGTATTTGATCCTGATCCTACTGATCCCATTTTGGATAGCGCCCATCCTGCTCAGCGCCCGACGCATGTACACCACCATTCGGGAGACCTTCGCTCTGAGAGCGGACCTGGACCAGCAACGGGAACGGCGCCGCTCCACGGAGTCCTTTGTGCTCTCGCTCATCGAGAACCTGCCCATCGGGCTCTACCGAAACACCCCGGAGCCCGACGGACACTTCATCTTGGCCAACCCGGCGCTGGTGCGTATGTTCGGCTACGACTCCTTCGAGGACCTCCAAAAGGTCCCCGCGCGAGAGCTCCACGACGACCCCACCAAACGCCTGGAATTCTCGAAGAAGCTACTGAGCGAGGGCAGCTTCTTCTCCGAGGAGGTGCTCTACAAGCGGAAGGACGGCAGCAAGCTGTGGGGTGCGGTGTCGGCCACGGTGAACCGGGATGCCGCCGGCGTGGCGTACTTCGACGGGACACTCATCGACGTGACGGAGCGACGAAAGGCCGAGGAGGCGCTTCGTCAGGCCATGCAGGAGGCCGAGGCCGGCAGTCGGGCCAAGAGCGAGTTCCTGGCCAACATGAGCCACGAGATCCGCACCCCCATGAACGCCATCATCGGCATGACCCAACTGCTCATCGACTCAAAGCTGGATCCCCAGCAGTTCCAGTACCTGGAGATCGTCCGCTCCAACGCCACCTCCCTGCTGACCATCATCAATGACATCCTCGACTTCTCCAAGATCGAGGCCGGCAAGCTGACCCTGGAGACCCGTGCATTCGACCTGGGCAAGCTCATCGGCAGCGTCATGGACACCACAGCGCTATCCGGCCACGAAAAGGGCTTGGATCTGAGCTGCGTCATCGACCCGGAAGTGCCCCAGCAGATCCAGGGGGACCTGGGACGGCTCCGTCAGATCCTGGTGAACCTGGTGGGCAACGCCATCAAGTTCACACGCTCTGGCTCGGTGCGGATCCAGGTCTCGGTGGACGAGCAGTCGGCGCTCATGGTCACCCTGCGCTTCCGTGTCATCGATACGGGCATCGGCATCACGCCCGACCGAATCGGCAATCTGTTCCAAGCATTCTCCCAGGCGGACTCCTCCCCCACGCGCCGTTTTGGCGGTACGGGCCTGGGCCTGGCAATCTCCAAGCGCCTCGTCGAGCTCATCGGCGGCTCCATAGGCGTCAAGAGCGAGGTCGGCCGGGGATCCACCTTCTGGTTCGCGGTGACCTTGGAAAAACTGACCAACGTCGAGAATGAGGACGATGGAGAGGATCTCTACACACCGACGCCCACCTACACCGTCCGCGTGGACAGCAAACAGCGTCACCGGCTCCAGATCCTGGTGGCCGAGGACAACCCCACCAACCAACTCGTAGCCTTGAAGATACTGGAAAAGCTGGGCTTCAAAGCGGATGCCGTGGACGACGGAAGCAAGGCAATCGCCGCCCTGACAGATCGCCCATACGATCTGGTGCTCATGGACGTGCAGATGCCCGTATTGGACGGCATCGAGACCACCCGGTCCATCCGCGCCCAGGGGTCGAAGGTGCTCAACCGGAACGTGCCCATCATCGCCATGACCGCCCACGCCATGAAGGGTGACGCAGAGGCCTGTCTCGCCGCGGGCATGGACGCCTACCTATCCAAGCCGGTGCAGATCGATGCCCTGCGACGGGAGATCGATCGGCAGATCCTGGGACTGGGTTCGAGTCAGCATCACGCCGGAGACCTCGTGGCCTCGCCTCCCGCCGGGGTTCTGGATCTGAAGGGGTTGCTGAAACGTCTAGGAGATGATCAGGGCCTGGCCGACGAGGTGATGCGGGTGTTTCTCGATGACGCGCCCAAGAAGATCCGAGCGCTGGACCAGGCGGTGACCCAGGGCGAGGCAAACACGGCAAAGCGGCTCGCCCATACGCTCAAGGGGGCCTCCGCCAACGTAGGCGCCAACGCGCTGAACCGTATCGCTCGCGCCGCGGAAGAGGCCGCTGCGTCCGGGAATCTGGACGAAGTACGACGGCTCCTCACGCCCCTCCAAGAGGAGATGGACCGGGTACAGCTCGTATCCACCCAGTGGCAGAGCTCATCCTGATTGCGCGGGTCCCAGGACCCACCGTGTGATCACCGCGGCAAGGTCCTCCAGGGATACGGGCTTACTCAGGTAGTCATTCATGCCCGAGGCGAGGCAACGCTCGCGGTCCCCCTTCATGGCGTGGGCGGTCATGGCGACGATGGGCACGTTTTGGTTCACTGCTCCGACCCCTCCATCACGAATTCGCCGGGTCGCTTCCAGCCCGTCCATGCCCGGCATCTGCACGTCCATGAACACCAGATCGTAAGGTTCTGAGGCCAACGCCTCGATCGCCTCGCTGCCGTTTTGCACCAGCGCCGCACCCAGACCTAGCTTTCGGAGCATGCCTAGCGCCACGGTCTGGTTCACGAGGTTGTCCTCGGCGACAAGGATCCGGATTTCCACGTCCAGGGCCGCTCCGTCTCCAATAGACGCCTGCGCCACCAGCCCAGAACCGGATTCAATCCGTAGTTCTCGATCCGCCTCGGTTTTTTCGAACGGGAGCGTCACCCAGAACCGTGATCCCACACCAACCCGGCTCTCCAACCGCACGGTGCCGCCCATCATCTCGGCGAGCTGCCGGGAGATGGCCAACCCCAGCCCCGTACCGCCACACTGGCGCTGAGGTTCATCACCGTCCACCTGAGTGAACAGCTCAAAGACGGTGTCGACGCAGTCGGTGGGGATGCCAACACCCGTATCGGCCACGACAAAGCGCAGCACCGCGTAGGAGGGGTCCTCCCGCTCCAGGGCCACGTGCAGGGAGATACGACCCCGCTCGGTGAACTTCACGGCGTTCTCCAAGAGGTTGGTCAGGATCTGTCGCAACCGCCCGGAGTCTCCCCGCAGCCGGGCGGGCACGTCGGGATCCAGCTCCAGGCTGAAAACCACGTCCTTGGAAGAGATGCGCACATTGATCAGTCTTCGCAGATCCTCCAGAAGAGACTCCAGTCCAAATTCCCGGGAGTCGATCTCCAGCCGTCCGGCCTCGATCTTGGAGACGTCGAGGATGTCATTGATAAGGGCCAGCAAGGACTCCGCGGCGCGTTTGGCGAGGGTAGCGTACTCCCGCTCCTGCGCCCGCAGATCCATATCCAGCAGCAACCCCACAAGGCCCAACACGGCGTTCATGGGGGTCCGAATCTCGTGGCTCACGTTGGCCAAGAACCGGCTCTTTGCCACACTTGCAGCCTCGGAGATCTGGTACGCGCGGACCATCTCCTCCTCGGAGCGCCTGCGGGCCGTGGTGTCGCGTATCACGCTGACCACCTGGTGCACCCCACCGTCCCGCCAAATGGGCGTGAAGGATTGGGACAACCAACGGACCTCCCCGTCTCGGGTGATGAACCGAACCTCGCACCCTTTGGGTTCGTCCCCCCGCAAGGCCGCCAAGCACATCTGTTGAAGGAGCTCCCGGTCGTCGGGGTGCGCCAGCCCCGTGAAGTCTCGAAGGACCGCCGCGCGCGGGTGTCCGATCACTTCCTCGCAGGCCATGCTCAGGTACGAGATGGCCCCGTCTGGCTCGGTCATCATGATCAGGTCGCCGGTGTGCTCGACGATGTTTTTGTACCGTTCCTCGCTCTCGGCGAGCAGGGAGTTGGACTGCTGCAGCTCAGCGAAGAAGTCCTCCAAGGAGGCCTCAATGTCCTCGGACAGGGTCATGTCCTGGTACACGCAACACAGCCCCCCCGGCCCGACCGACTCAAGTTTCTGGAGCTCAGCGCCCCGCAGCGGCGCGATGGATAGGCTGAGCACCCGACCGATGGGGTCGCAGCGCACCTGACGGACTTCGATGTCGGTGACCTGAGCCGCGCGACGCATAAGGCCCAGCGACCGCAGCAGCTCAAAGGTGTCGTCACTCTGATAGATCCGGCTCCCCGAACTACGGGGCCTAGAAATATCGTGGGCTTCAAAGATCGAATCCAACAGTCGCCGCATGATGGCGTTGGAGTGGACAATGCGATCCCGGTGATTGGTGATCAGCAGTCCGGCGCCCATCGTGAGCACGGACTGGTAGCTGGGGAGCCGCTTGGCGATGCGCGGCTGGATGTCCGCCTTAATGAGGTGCAGCGTCTCCACCGGCGAGACGGATCGGTAGTCGGCATGTCCGGCGCGCTCGATAGCGCCGTCCACGATGGCCTTGGCGAACCACGGCTCCAAGGTGGCAATCTTGGAGACAAGGGTGTCGTAAATGGCCTTCTTCATCCGCGGCCGGAGGACCCGTTCCCGTTGGGGGGAAAGAGGTCGGGGTGGTCCGTCACGTAGCGGTCAATGTAGTTTTGGAGGTGATCCGGCGGCGCCATGATGAAGCGACACACCGCGTCCCCCCGGGACCGACAGAGGATCTCCTTGGCGGCGAGCCGAATGTCGAAGCTCTCCTGACACCAGCCCGAAGAGTAGCCTGCGCTCATGACGCACGTGCAGAAATCGGTCTTGTCTTGCTGCGCGATCCACGAGTCCGCCTCGAAGGAGTTGGGATGATCATACAGTAGATAGAAATCGTCGTCGGGAGTGGCCCTCGAATCCGACGAGATATCCACCGAGCCCCACCCGGTGAAAGCAAAATGTACTGGACCGGTGGAGAGCTTGGCCACCGGTTCCTCCACGCCGGTGGCCCTATGGAAGGCCCGGGCGTCCGCGTTTCCAATGGCGTGGGCGATATCGAAAAGCACCCGCGTGGACGCCTCCACAGCCTCCCGTTCGTCCAGCCCCGGATACATGTTCTTCACGAAGTCCAGGAAGTGCACGGACATGGAGGCAGCGCGGATCAGAATATACCGCTCCCCACCGATGGTGATCATGCCCTGATTGGGCGCGTCCTCACGGTCTTGGAAATAGCTCCGCACATACTCTTGTGCCTTGGAGAACATCTTCTCAAAGGCCGGCGGAACTTTGACAGTATCAGTGGCCATGATTCATCTCCACTCCCACAGATCATCAGAGCTTTTCGCGATCACTATTATTTTCCACGCCGGGCGGCGGGGTCAAGGCCGGACTAGGGGGCGTGCCCAAGGGGCGCGACTAGGGGGCGCTCAGACACCGCTCGAACCCCTTGCAGGTAGACTGCTTCACACAGCGCTCGGCCCTACGCCGGTCCTTTTTGCTCCGGTTGCACTCCCTGGCGAACCGACCCTTGCGGGCTGAAAGCTGCTGCCGGATCTGGGGGTCCTTTTTGCAGGAGATCATACGCTCAATGGCCTCTTTGCAGGGATCGGCACCACGCGTGCCCGTCGTCGTAGCCTTGACGCGAGCGCTCCTCGTACGCTTTTTCCGCGCTCTCGGGCCTCGCCTGGTCACGCCGCCTCGGAAGGAGTGGCTACCGCCGAACCGAACCCCCTTGAGCGGGGAGCCTCGGCCGTTGTCGTCGCCCAGACCGATGGTGAGCGGGGGTACGAGCAAGGCCACCATCACCACCACAACGCCGTACCCCAGAAGACCCCACTCGTACAAACTGGTCGGCTTGAAGCTCATCCATTGCATAGTTCCAAGGAACCCGCCCTCCGTCAACCCGCCTCCCCGACTCCCGGAAAATTGCGGTCTTTGATCCGCGGAACAAGTTAGGCTAACATGGCGACATTATGAGTGGCCCATCGTTAGTCGGAAAGCTCCTTTCCGGTCGTTATCATCTGATCGAGCTCCTGGGTCGTGGAGTGACCGGAGACGTGTACCTCGCCAAGCACCCCGTGCTGGGGGTGCGCTTCGCTGTGAAAGTGCTCGGCGAAGACTACAGCGACGATATTCATGCTACGCAGCGCCTCAAGCACGAGGCGGAGCTGGTGAGCCGACTCAACCACCCGAACATCGTCTCCACCGTGGACTTCGGTGAGACCGATGACGGGCGCTTCTTCCTCATCATGGAGTACGTACACGGTCACAGCCTCAAAAAGGAGCTGCGCACGCTCGATCCCTCCCTAATGACGCTCAAGCGGGTGCTCAACCTGCTCAAGCAACTGTGCCACGGCCTGACCACGGCCCACGACACGGGCGTAATTCACCGGGCCATCAAGCCCGCCAATGTGCTGCTCAGCGTCTCTGCGAGCGGAGACGAGCAGGTGAAGCTTGTGGACTTCGGAATGGCCAAAACCATCTCCGACGACGGGCACTCCCACGTGACTCGCAACCGACAGATCATCGGCGCCCCACGATACATGGCCCCCGAGCAGCTCACGGGCGCGCCGGTGGACCGGCGAACGGACATCTACTCGGTGGGGGTCGTCGCCTACCTGATGCTCACCGGCGACCTGCCCTTCCACGGCAAGACGCCCATCCAGGTGGTAGCCGCCCAGCAATCCAAGCCCGCCGCCAAGCTCTCGTTGGTGCGTCCCGCCAACGAGACCAAGGTCCCTCGGGAGGTCGAGAAGGTCTTCATGCAGTGCCTGGAGATCGACCGGGAAAAACGCCCGCGACACGTGAGCAATCTGACCGAGGCCATCCTCATGGCCCTGCCCCGGATCCCCGACGAGGAGGACCGGCCCGTCACCATCACCAGCCTCGCCGGGAGCGCAGATGAGGCCCAAGCCTGGGGCATGGGTTCGGTGGATGTGGACTTGGATGTGGATGTGGACTTGGACGACGACTCCGTCGGCCCCGATGACACCGCGGAGGTGGATCTGGCCGACCTGGAGAAGGTGTACCAGGCCCACTTCCAACACCAGCAGGAACGTAAGCTGAGCCAGCTAACTCCCGAGCAAAAGAGTAAGCGGCTCTGGAACGTCGTGGCCAAAAAAGCGCTGGAGTTGGCGAATGAACTGGAGCAGCGCCGTCTAGCCTCGCCTCCCCTGTCGAGCTACCTCATCACCTGGAACGCCCTGGCTGAGCAGGAGATGGCGACCCAGACCGAGATCGCGCTGAACAAGGAGGCGCTGAACGACACCGACAGCCAGTGGCGCGAGAAGACCGCCTCCCTGCGGGACGCCATGCTCAGCCTCCGCGTGGCCCACAGCCACCTCATGGAGGATGAGGTCGCCAACGCTACAATAATTGCCACCCTGAACCAGCAGATCTTCGAGCTGGAGACGCGACTGTCCGACGCCAACCAGGAGACCGAAGACCAGCAGCACCGGCTCGAAAGCACCCTCCTCAACCTGCAGAACGACGTGCAGACCATCCAGACCAATCTCGGGGAGACCCAGCTCGTGGTGCTCCAGATCCTCCGCCAGGACAAACAACCCGACCTCCCCCCCGAGATCGAGGAAGCCTACGCCACCCTCGAAAACCTCCTCCGACACGTGTAGCTCAGAAACTCTCTACGGACAGGTGTGGTTGGCAACGTTGGGGGTGCCGTGGTCACCGGCCGGCAGTAGATAGGCGGGCTGGTTGCGCGTGTCGCACCAGTAGGTCTCGTCGGAGTTGTCACCGAGAAGGAAGTCAAAATCGAGCTGCTGGGAAAAGCCCGCCGTATCGAATGACGCAGGGAAATTCAAGTAGTCCACATCCTGGGCGACCGCCGTCAGCGCAATTTCATCTCCTCCACCGCTGATGTACATCCCCGAGTACTGATACGCGACCACGACCCCACCGTTAGTCCCATAGTTCGCGTTATTGCCCAGAACAATATAGCCCCCCGCAGGGACCCACACATCGTCATTGATAATATGGGTGTCGATGTTGTCGTCACGGAGCTCCCAGCCATTCATGTTGATGGCGTATGCGGTGGGGTTGTACACCTCCAGCCACTCTCCAGCACTATCCTCAACAGCGTCGGGACTCACCATTACTTCCGTGATAATAACAATCCCCTCCTCAATACACGAACCACCAAAGCAGGTCACACCGCCAGAGCAATCCCGGCCGCAGTAGCCGCAATTGGTCTCGTCGTCGTCCACGCACATGCCGGTACAACAGAGCTGATTTGCCCCGCAAGGACTGTTGCAGCCACCGCAGTGGTTCGGGTCATTCATCAGATCGAAGCCCTCGTCCACGTCCCCGTCGCAGTTGTTATCCACCGAGTCGCAGACCTCCAGAACGGGCGGGTGCGTGGGACACTCGTACTCGCAGCCGTCGGAGCTGGCGTCGTGAAGATCGCCGTTGTGATCGTAGAAGCTGGGGAGACAGCCCACCTCGTTACAGGTTGCGGCTACGCACTCCACCAGGGCGTTGGGCTTGGAACAGTCGGTGACGCAGTCGCCGCAGTGCGCCGGGTCGTTCTCGAAGTCGAAGCTCTCGTCGATGTCTCCGTCACAGTCGTTGTCCTCACCGTCGCAGGTCTCGGCCACGGGCGGGGTGATGGGGCAGCCGTACTCGCAGCCGTCGCTCTCGACGCCATTGTTGTCGCGGAAGTCCGCGTCGCAGGCCCCCATCTGACAGGCACCGCCCACGCACAGCGCCTGGGCGTTGGCATAAAAGCAAACCGTGGTGCAGTCTCCGCAGTGGTTCGGATCGTTGTTGAAGTCAAAGTTTTCGTCCGCGACCCCGTTGCAGTTGTCGTCCACGTTGTTGCAGATCTCAACCACAGGCGGGCCCACCGGACAGGGGTACTCGCAACCGTCGGAGGGATCGCCGTTGACGTCGGCGAAGTAGTCGTCGCAGGCCCCCATCTGGCAACCGCCGGCCACGCACAGCGCCTGGGCGTTGTCAAAGGCGCACACCGTGTCGCAATCCCCGCAATGGGCCGGATCCGTCTGGAGGCTGAAGATCTCGTCGATGTTCCCGTCGCAGTTGTCATCCACGCCATTGCACGTCTCAGCCACGGGCGGGCTCACCGGACAGAGGTACTCGCAGCCGGTGGACGAGAGCCCGTCCACGTCGGAGTAACCCGCGTCGCAGGCCCCCATCTGACAGCCGCCCGAGACACACAGCGCGGCGGCGTCGGCGTAGCTGCACAAGGTGGCGCAGTCGCCACAGTGGCTGGGATCGTTCTGGAAGTCGAACGTCTCGTCCACCGCGCCGTTACAGTTGTCGTCCACGCCGTTGCAGGCCTCCACCCCGCCGTTGGCGATGGTGCACTCACAGCCGTTGCCCGGGTTCGAGTCAGCGTCGCCGAAGCCGGCGTTGCAAGCGCCCATCTGGCACCCCCCCGAGATGCACAGGGGCGTGGCGTTGGCGTAGCTGCAAACCGTGGTGCAGTTCCCACAGTGGGTCGGATCCGTCTGGAGGTTGAAGATCTCGTCAATGTTCCCGTCGCAGTTGTCATCCACGCCATTGCACGTCTCGGCCACGGGCGGATTCACCGGACAGGGGTACTCGCAGCCGTTGCCCACTCCACCGTCCACATTGGAGAAGCCAGCGTTGCAGGGCCCCATCTGACAGGTCCCATTGGTACACAGGGATGTGGCGTTGGCGTAACTGCACACCGTGGTGCAGTCACCGCAGTGGGTCGGATCGTTCTGGAAGTCGAAGGTCTCGTCTACGTTTCCGTCACAGTTGTCGTCCTGGTTGTTGCAGAGCTCAACACCTCCGTTTTGTTTGGTGCACTCGCAGCCGTTGGCGGTGCTGCCGTCGGCGTTCCCGAAGCCGGCGTCGCACGCGCCCATCTGACAGGTCCCCCACACGCACAAGGGTGTGGCGTTGGCGTAGCTGCACGTCGTGGTGCAGTTCCCGCAGTGCGCCGGATCGACCTGAAGGTCGAAGGTCTCATCCTCGTTCCCGTCGCAGTTGTCATCCACTCCGTTGCACACCTCCGCCACCGGCGGGTTCACCGGACAGGGGTACTCGCAGCCGTTGGTGGCGTTGGCGTCGGCGTTACTGAAGCCGCTGTCACACGCCCCCATCTGACAGCCCCCCGATACACATAGCGCCGTGGCGTTGGCGTAGCTGCACGTCGTCGTACAGTCCCCGCAGTGCGCCGGGTCGTTCTGCAAATCGAAGGTCTCGTCCTCGTTCCCGTCGCAGTTGTCGTCCACTCCGTTGCACACCTCGGCCACGGGTGGGCTCACCGGACAGGGATATTCGCAACCATTGGCATCGCTCCCGTCTACGTTGCCAAAGCCGGCAGCACACGCCCCCATCTGGCAAGTGCCGGTGATGCAAAGGGGCGTGGCGTTGTCGTAGCTACAGACGGTGGTGCAGTCCCCGCAGTGGAGTGGATCGCTCTGGGTATCATAGCCCTCGTCCACGTTCCCGTCGCAGTTATCGTCCACGCCGTTGCAGGTCTCGGCCACGGTCGGGTTCACCGGGCAGGGGTACTCGCAGCCGTTGGCGTCGCTGGAGTCGGCGTCGCCAAAGCCGGCGCTACACGGCCCCATTTGGCAGGCTCCAGACACACACAACGCCGTGGCGTTGGCGTAGCTGCAGGTGGTGGTGCAGTCGCCGCAGTGGGCCGGGGCATTCTGCAGATCGTAGATCTCATCCGCAGTGCCGTCGCAGTTATCGTCCACGCTATTGCACGTCTCGGCCACCGGCGGCCACACCGGACAGGGGTATTCGCAGCCGGTGGCCGGACTCCCGTCCACGTTGGCCCAGCTCGGGGCGCAGGCGCCCATCTGACATCCCCCGGTGATACACAGCGCAGTGGCGTTGTCGTAGCTGCAAACCGTGCCGCAAGCGCCGCAATTCACCGGATCATTCTGGGTATCGAACCCTTCGTCCACGGTGCCGTTACAGTTGTTGTCGACGCTATCACACACCTCGGATACGGGCGGCCACACCGGGCAGGGGTACTCGCAACCGTTGGACGGGTTCCCGTCCAGATCCGTGAAGCCGGCGTTGCAGGGCCCCATCTGACAGTACCCCAAAACGCACAGGGCCATGGCGTTGGCAAAGCTACACGCCGTCGTACAGTCGCCGCAGTGGGCGGGATCGTTCTGGAGGTCGTAGATCTCATCCACGTTCCCGTCGCAGTTGTCGTCCACCCCATTACACACCTCGGCCACTGGATCGCTCACCGGACAGAGGTACTCGCAACCGTTGGTGTCCTGTCCGTCCAGGTCGCGGTGCCCCGCCAGGCAGGGCCCCATCTGGCAGCCGCCGGTCACACACAGAGACTGCGCGCTCGGGTAGCCACACGTCACCCCGCAAGCGCCACAGTTCACCGGATCGTTCTGCAGGTCGAAGGTCTCGTCCACGTCCCCATCGCAGTCGTCGTCCACGGTGTTGCACGTCTCGGTCACCGTAGGCCACACCGGGCACGGGTACTCACAACCGTTGGCGTCCTGACCGTCCAGGTTCTGGAACCCGGCGGTGCACCCCCCCATGACACAGGTGGCCTCGAGACACGTCGCTTGGGCGTTGTCAAAGGCGCAGTCGTTGGAGCAGGCGCCGCAGTGGTCGGGATCCGTGTCCGTGTCCACACACGCGCCGCTGCAATTCGTGGTGCCGGGCGGACAAGTGAGCATGCACGTCCCCGCCGAGCACACCAGCCCCCCGGAAGTGCAGTCGTTGCCACAGGTACCGCAGTTGAGCGGGTCGGACTGCAGG
The DNA here is from genome assembly GCA_029938605.1 of Deltaproteobacteria bacterium. GTDB lineage: Bacteria > Myxococcota_A > Polyangia > HGW-17 > JAJRWW01 > JAJRWW01. The sequence continues at coordinate 11,925 of JAOZUO010000174.1, forward strand.
TTGAAGTCCTCATCTACGTCCCCGTCGCAGTCGTCGTCCGCCTCGTTGCAGGACTCGGCCACGGAGGGCCACACCGGGCAGGCGTACTCACAACCGTCGGAGGGATCGCCGTTGACGTTGGCGAAACCGCTGATGCCGGAGGTCACGCAAGCGGTGATGATGCAGAGGGAATTGGAGCAGTCGGACTGGGCGTTAGGCAGATCGCAAATATGCCCGCAGAATCCACAGTGGTTCGGGTCGCTCGTGAGATCGAAATCCTCATCCACATCCCCGTCGCAGTCGTCGTCCACATTATTGCAGTCCTCGGTGATGCTGGGCCACACGGGACAGTCATACTCGCAGCCCGAATCGGCGGGATCCAGGTCGAGGGTACCGGGCGGGCAACCGTTGATAGACCAGGAGAGGGGCAGCTCCACCGAGGCGTTCTCCGAGGCGTCCGTGTCCACCACCACGAACAGGTGGGGCAGGAGTCTGTCCACGTCCGCCTGGAAGACCAGCCGCAAATAGAGGTCCGGCGTGGACTGCTGGGGACCCAGCAGGTAGGGCAACGTCGCCGGTACCTCCGTGAAGGTGCCGGGATTGCCCGGCTCCTCCTCGAGGGTGAACAGCTCGTAGTCGAAAAGAGCCGAAGCCCCCGCAGTCGGCGCCGGGACAGTCACCTCCTCCACCGTCAATACCGCGTTGCCGAGGTTCTCATTGCGCAGTCGAGCCATCAGCTCCGAGGAGGAGGCGTAGTCCACCAGCCCGAAATCGAAGATCGACGGTTCGGCGCAGCCCGTGGGCGGAGAGGGCGGCGCATGAACGCAGGCCCCCAGCTCGGGATTGCCCTTGAGCTCGCTTACCAGCGGCACCAGCACCGCGGCGTGCAGCGGGTCGTTGGAGGCCAACAGCAGGTAGCCCGAGTCCAGCTCCGCGTCCTCGGAGATCAGCGTCACCGTCACCACCACCGAATCGCCGGGCGCCACCACGATGGGGCGCTCCGGGGGCGCCCCCAGGAAGAACTCCGTGACGTCATCGTCCTCCACCAACTGCAGGTCGTACAGCAATAGATCGCCGTCTCCATCATTGGTGACGGTGAGGTCTTCCTCCACGGCCGTGCCCAGCAGTGGGTTACCGAAGTCCATTTGTGTGGCATCGAGCACCATGCGCGGTGTGCCCGCGCCGGCGTCGGGAACCAGACCCGCGTCCGGCTGGGCCACGCAGAACAGTCCTCCATCCATGGGAACGCAGTCGTACCCGGCCGGGCAATCCTCCTCCGACTCGCAGGGCGGTTGACCCGCGTCCCCGCCACCGCTTCCCTGCCCTCCGCATCCCGACACTAGTACCGTCACCAATACCGCCACCATTCCCACAATCAACCCAGCCATCCGGCTGAGCATGAGCACCCGCTTACACGACATCATGACCCGTTCTCCTTGCACTCAGGTACAAGGTTATCACGAATATCGTTCACGCCGATAGGGCCAAGAACTCCAGCCCAGGTAGGTTTTGAGGGATCTGGGGGGATTCGAACTAATCGCGCTAATCACGCTAATCGATCTATTCTTTGGGCGCTGGACGCACCGAATCCATCATCTCCACACGGTTGCGCCCCGACTCCTTGGCGGCGTAGAGCCCCAGATCCGCGGCGTGGGTGAGATCTCCGGCCACCAATTCTTCGTGGCCCTCGTGGAAAGGAATCACCGCGGCCCCGCCCAGGCTAATGGTCACCATGGCCCCGGCGCTGGAGTGGGCGTGGGGGATGGCGAGCTCCTCCACCGCCGCGCGCAGTCGCTCGCCCACCAGGCTCGCCCCTTCGAGGTCTGTGTTCGACAACACCGCCACGAACTCCTCGCCGCCGTATCGAGCCACCAGATCCGTGGGCCGCCCCAGGGCGGCCTCGAGCGCTTTGGCCACACGGCACAGACACCGGTCGCCCGCGGCGTGTCCATAGTTGTCGTTAAAGAGCTTGAAGTGATCCACGTCCATGAGGATCACGGACAGGGGCTGCCGGCTACGAACACCACTCCGCCACGCCACGTCCAAATGCTCGTCGAACCGGCGACGGTTGGGGATCTCGGTGAGCCCGTCGATGGTGACCAATCGTTCCAAGAGCTCGGACTGGCGCTTGAGGCGCAGGTGCGTACGTACACGGGCCTGGACCACGGGCAACTTGAACGGCTTGTTGATGTAGTCCACCGCACCGAGCTCAAAGCCGCGGGTCTCGGCCGCCACATCGTCCTTGGCCGTGGCGAAAATCACCGGAATGTGGCGGGTCTCATCGGACCCCTTGAGCAGACGACACACCTCGTACCCGTCCATTCCGGACATGGTGATGTCCAGCAGGATCAGATCCGGCTGGGGGATCTGCCGCGCCCGTACCAGGGCAGCCTCGCCGCTGTCGGCCTCGACGATATCGAGCTCCCCTTCGAGGGCCGCTCCAAGAAGACGGACGTTCAACCGTTGGTCGTCGACGATGAGCACAAGCTGCCTGGAGCACTGCTGGATCATGGAGCGATTCTAGTGCGCGAGCCATCCGAGAACAACCCATGTAACCATCGGTTCTATACGAATTCGCTAACCGCTGAAAAACTCAGCGATTCACGAAGGACTCGAAGCCTCCCTCACTCAGCTGCGCAGTGACCCGGTCCACCGTCTCGTCGGGGAGTGATCCGTAGTCCCGAAACCTATCGCCCAGGCCCACCTTGCGCCACTTGAGTCCGGCGGTGTTGTTGTACGGCATCAGCTCCACGCGACCGTGGTACTCGCTGTTTTGCAAAAAATCCATGAACGCGGCCACGTGGTTGGGATCGTCGTTCACACCAGGTACCAACGGAATGCGCGCCAGGATCCCACCGGGCCCCATCCGCCGTACCAGCGCCTCGAAGTTGGACCGGATCCGTTGATTGGACACGCCGGTCAGGGCGGTGTGGCGCTCATCATCCATGAGCTTGAGATCGAAGAGGAACAGATCGACCCGATCCGCCAGCTCCTCTAGCCGCGAGGGAGCAAAGTAGCCGCAGGTCTCCACCGCCGTATGAATGGACTCGGCTCGGGCGGCACCGAGCAGCGCCAGGAGGAATCCGTGCTGCAAAGTTGGCTCACCGCCCGACACCGTGAGCCCGCCGCCAGAGGTTTCGTAAAAGGGCCGATCTTCCAGGACGTCAGCCAACACCTCTTCCACGGTCAATTCGCGGCCCACGCGTTCGGTAGCGCCGGACTCACAGACCTGTACGCACGAAAAACACAAGGTGCATCGCTGGGGATCATGCGCAACCGAAGCCCCCGCGGGCCGCAACGCCCCCTGCCCGCAGGCCTCCACGCAGCGATGACAGCCCACGCAGCGATCGACGCTGAAGGCACGCACTGGCGAAGGAGTCCACGACTCGGGATTGTGGCACCAGGCACAGCGCAACGGACACCCCATGAGGAACACACAGGTCCGGATCCCCGGTCCGTCGTAAATGGCGTACCGTTGGATGTCGAACACCACGCCGGTGGTAGATTGGTCAGGGCTCATGACAACTCCATGTACCCTCAAACAATACCGCAGGGGTGCTTTTTGTGCGAAGGTCTCAGGGCACTAGATCGGAATAATGGAGACCCGGATGAGAGTGTTCACGATTGAAGGAAACCGGCAGCGATTGGACGGTGGGGCCATGTTCGGCAACGCACCGCAGGGGCTGTGGAGACGGTGGTGTCCACCGGACGACCGCAATCGCATCGATCTCGCCGCCCGGGCGCTCCTCGTGGAGGAGCCCGGCGGCCGAAGGGTGCTGTTCGAGTCGGGCATCGGCGCCTTCCTGGAGCCGGGGCTGGCCGACCGCTACGGGGTCTACGACCATGAGCACCTGCTCCTTGCGAACCTCGCCGCCCGGAACCTGGAGCCCGAGGACATCGACGTCATCGTCCTGTCCCACCTGCACTTCGATCATGCCGGCGGGGTCCTCGCCGCCTGGGAGGATGGGAGGCCGCCGCGGCTGTGCTTCCCCCGCGCGCGCTACGTCGTGGGCCAGGGGGCCTGGGACCGCGCCACGTCGCCACACCCCCGGGATCGGGCCTCCTTCATACCAGAGCTCCCCGGCCTCCTGGAGACGACGGGCCGCTTGGAGCTGGTCACCGGCCCCCAAAGCGAAACCCTGGGAGACGCCTACACCCTGCGCACCTCCGACGGCCACACCCCCGGCATGTTGCTCACCCGCGTGGTCGGCGACTCCGCCGCGGTACAGGTCGTTTCCGACCTCGCCCCGGGCATCCCCTGGCTGCACCTCCCCATCACCATGGGCTACGACCGCTTTCCAGAGCGGCTGGTGGACGAAAAGCGCGCGCTCTTCGAAGAGGGTCTGGCCAACGACTGGTGGCTCTTTTTCACCCACGACCCCACAAGCGCCCTATGCCGCCTCACCCGCGACGCCAAGGGCCGCTTCACCGCCCAGGACGCCCTCACGGATCCCGGCCCCGAGGGACTGGCGATCTAAAGAAGTGTTTTGAATCTCCGGATCCCACGCCCTACTGGAGACACCGCTCAGCGGAGCCGCACGCGCGGGGTGCCCCGGTATGGCACCGTGAGCACCACCGTGCT
>JAOZUO010000314.1 GCA_029938605.1 Deltaproteobacteria bacterium
GGCTTCCACTGGTGCAGGTTCGGCCAGCGGATCGGATGGGACCAGGGAAGTTGGCAACCGATGTCGATGCTGAGTCGGGTTATGAGGTTTTGTGCAGCGGCGACTTCGCCGTGGCCCTCGACCAGGATGTATCCCTTTTTCATGACCCGTGGGCACCGTCAATAGGCAGCTCAAGTTGGAGTTCGCCGGAGATCATCAGCTCACCGAGAGTGAGTAGCTGCTTCTTTACGGCGTTTTTGTGGGACTCGGACAGTGGTGTGACCGTCGTGACAGACTCCTGGCGCTGTGTGACGAAAACCCCGGCGTCTTTGAGGTCCAAATAGTCGAGCAGCAGAGGGCTGTGCGTGGTGACCAAAATCTGGGAGCGCTCACTCGCCTCGAGGAGATAGTCATACAACAGGGGAAGGGCGCCGGGATGCACGGTCAACTCGGGCTCCTCTATCCCGATCGCCGGCGGTGCGGGAAGTTGCAGCAGTGCCGTCAACAGACCTGCGACCCGCAAGGTTCCGTCCGACTCCAGATCTGTTCCGAACCACTTTTTGGCCTTTTTTTTCGGTCTCTCGTGGCGGAATTCGGCCATGAGGAAACTTGATGTTTTCGTGACCCTGACGTCATCTATGTCTCCGGTGAGCTTGCCAAGGGCCGCGACCAGATCGGCCTTCCAGTCCATTTCGAACTGTTGATGCAGGATGGAGAGCCAATTTTCTCCCCTGGGCATCATTGGTGTTTCACTGCTGAACTTCTGGGGTTCGCGGAGAACGTCTGGGTAGATGGCGTACACCATGGTGTTGGCAAGGAAGTCCCACAGCGGTTTGATTCTCGCATCGCCCCCGATTGCAGTGATGGCCAGGGATTGCTCGTCAAGGCGAGGTCTCATGTTCTCCGGGCCATCCCAGCGTCCGTGCTCGACCCTGAAGCGTGTTCTTTCCTCACCAGCGGCAACCGATCCCCACTCGCGCTTGACCCGGTACTCTTTGTTCTTGTCGCCCGTTATTTCGAAACCGTAGTTTGCTGTGCCGGAGTCCAGTTTGGCGGTGATGTCGATGTTTACATTCCGTGGATGACCGCCGCTGTGGCGACGAACAGATTCGATGCCTCCCTGGCTGGTGACGGCTCCGGGAAGACCGATGCGCACCGCCTCCCGCATGAAGGTGAGCGCCCTCAGTAGGTTACTTTTGCCGCTGCCGTTGACACCCACGATGAAGTTCAAGGCACCAGGAGAAAATTCAACCGTTCCCAGGCTACGAAAGTTGGATACCGAGAGTTTTGTGATCATTTTTCGCTCCGCTCATTGCGGTGGGCCGGCGTCTCGTACGGTTAGGGATCGTGTTTGAATTCGCTCAGTTGTTCAAGTATCGGCGAGGGTGACTCAGTGGTCAAGCATCGGCGTCTTCGGGGGTTTCGGTGAGGAGCTCGCCGGCGAAGACACCAGCGTTGCGTACGAAGATCACGGTGTGGAAGTTCTGGGCCAGCTTCACCAGGCGTCGAGCGTAGCTCAGCTCTTGGCCGGGGCCCGGGATCATCAGGCCCAGGAAGGTCACGTCCGCGTCGCGGCTCGCCTCGTTCATGACGTCGGAGAATCCCTGGTCGTCGCGCTTGACCAGCACGTTGGCCTCGGCGTTGATGCGCACCTCGGTGATGAGCTCGGTCAGCTTGGCGCGCATTTGCTCCCGCTCGTTTTCGTTGCTCACGATGGAGCGGATCTTCACCCGGGCCTGGCTCCAGCCGGGATTGAGGCTCAGCAGGTGTGCCAGCAGCAGCATCAGGTCGCCGTTGTTCTGGAGCCCGCCCCACCAGATGTCGATGGTGCGCCGGTGGGCCGGTCCCTCGGCCGACTCCATTTTGGCCAGCACCGTGGAGAGGTTCAGGTGCGACAGCAGGCGCATGACCCGGAGCTGCTTGGCGAGCCCCTCGGGTACCTCGGACCAGCCGAACATGGCGGTGTTGGCCTGCATGCCCACGAAGCCGTAGGCCTGGGCGATGCCCATGACGCCGGATTCGAAGTCCGGCACGATGTTCACGATGGAGAAGGCCGGCACATCCTCCTGGTCGAGGGTCTTTTGCATCTCCGCTTTGCGTTTGCGGATCTCGTTCAGGTCCCGCTCGATGTCGCCCTCCACCACGTGGACCACTGTCACCACGCCGCGGTTCTGGTTGAACCAGTTCGCCATGCGCACCAACCCCATCTTGCGTGCCGGGTTGTGGGCGAACAGTAGGATCTGCGGCCGCCAGTTGCGGGCCCGCGCCTTGAGCTTGCGCATCTGCATGAGGGAGAATCGCGCGATGGCGCTCCAGAGTCCCGCGCGCACATCGCCCCACTGGCTTTCGAGGGCCCGGCGGCGCAGGTAGAGGTAGAGCAACAGCTCCGACCCCACGGCGCAGACGCAGGCCAGGGGGCTGATCAGGAACATCACCGCCACCGCGGCGAGGCTGCCGGTCAGCGAGATGTACCAGGGGACTTTGATAGTGGGCCGGTAGGAGGGGTCCCCCACGAGCCGCTCCACCGCCGCCGAGAGGTTGATGGTCACATACAGCGTGAGAAAAAAGATGGTGACCCAACGGCCCACGGCGTTGAGATCCCCCAGCGCCACGGCCGCCAGGGCGAGCAGGCCCGTGACATACGTGGCGATGGTGGGCTGCCCCGTCTTGGAGGTGCGGGCCAGGGTGCGTGGCATGATGCCGTCTGACGCCAGGGCCTGGAGCACCCGGGGACCTCCCAGGGCGCTGCCGAAGGCCGACGACAGGATGGCGCCCCACATACCTGGGAAGACCAGGAAGGCACCCAAAAAGGCGATCTTGGACCACACCGGTGGGGCCTTGGGATCGAGGGTCGCCAGCTCGAGGCCGGTGACCTTGTCGGTGAAGGCCAGCACCAGGAGGATGATCACGTAGGTCACGGTGCCCACGGCCACCGCCAGCAGCGTGCCCTTGGGGATGGACCGCTTGGGATCGGCGAGATCACCGCTCATGCCGATGCCGGCGGTGAAGCCCGTCACCGCCGGGAAGAACACCGCGAAGACGTACCAGAAGCCCCCCGAGGCCGAGCGTTCGTAGTGGGGCGTGTACTCGGGGTTGCCCAGCCCCCCGGCGAGGGCGCCGGCCACCAGGGCGAGCACTGACAGGCCCACGGCGATCATGATGGGGACCTGCAGCTTGAGGCTCAGCTCGGCGCTCCGACCGGCCACCGCCGTGATCAGCACGATGGACACCGCGGCGATCCATTGGATGGGGGGCGCGCCCCAGTCCGCCGGCCACAAAAAGCCGATGGACTCCGCCAGGCCGAAGGCGTAGAGGGTGAGGCTCAGGGTGCGGCACAGAAACAGCGGGATGCCGATGGCGCCGCCCAACTCTGGCCCGAGGCTGCGCGACACCATGAAATACTCGCCGCCCACCCCCACGCGCATGTTGGTGGCGATGGCCGAAGCAGACAGGCCCGTGACAAAGGTGATGGCGCTGGCCGCCACGACGAGCAGCAGGGCGATGGGGAGCCCCACGTTGCCGATGACCCACCCAAAGCGTAGGTACATCATCACGCCCAGGATCGTGAGCACGCTGGGCGTGAAGACCCCGAGGAAGACGCCGAACTTCTTGGCCGGTTGGGGCGCGTCGGCGCTAGCCGGCATGAATCACCTGAGGGCGTGATGATCGTGCGGGACAGATGGCTGGAGTCACGATTCGAACTATCGGTTCAAGCGCGCGGCGTTGTCAAGGAGTCCCCGTTTTGAGCCAGCGTTTGGTGGGGTCCATCGAATCCGGTGTCCTGGACGAGGGAGTTATTCTGGCGGGGGCCCTTGGGCCGTATGATAGTGTGCGGGCGTCAGTAATGGTTTCCCCAGGAGCGTAGTTCTGTGACAACGAAAGTTAGTATCGACGGCTTGATTCAAGACGAAGCAGCGGCCATGATCCCCGTGACGGATCGCGGTTTTCTTTACGGCGACAGCGTGTACGAGGTGGTGCGGACCTATGGGGGCAAGCCCTTCGCCCTGACCGAGCACCTGGATCGGTTGCACCAGAGCGCCGCCCGGCTGAGCATCTCCCTGCCCGAGGGGCTTGAGCCCATTTCCCGGGACATTCACGCGACCCTGGATGCGGCGGGCCACCCCGAGTCTTACGTGCGGGCCATCATCACCCGGGGCTCCGGACCCATTGGCTTGGACCCGGGGTTGGCGGATCGCCCCCGGCGGGTGGTGATCGTGGCTCCCTTCCAGCCTTTGCCCGCCCTCTGGTACGACGAGGGGGTCTCCATCCATTTGGTGGTTACCGGGCGGTCTGGCGGTCCCACCCTGGTGGCGGGGGCCAAGAGCGGCAACTATCTGGTCAACGTCCTGGCTCTCGGAGTGGCCCGGGCCCAGGGTGCCCACGAGGCGATCCTGGTCGATCACGACGAGCGCGTCACCGAGGGTGCCACGAGCAACCTCTTTCTGGTGTCGGATGGGGAGCTGCTCACGCCCCCCCTGTCGGCGGGGATCCTCGAGGGGATCACGCGGCACAAGGTTTTCGGCCTGGCAGCGGCGGCGGGCTATCCGGTCCACGAGAAGGTCATCCACCGCCGGGAGCTGCTCTCGGCCGACGAGATCTTTTTAACGAGCACCCTGCGCGAGATTCTGCCCGTGCAACGGGTGGATGATCAGCAGGTGGGGAGTGGGTGCCCGGGGCCCATGAGCCGTCGGCTGCTAGAGGAATACAGGGTCGCCGCGCTGGCGTAGTAGCGCCCCAGCGATGAGGCGAGGAGA
>JAOZUO010000315.1:0-1276 GCA_029938605.1 Deltaproteobacteria bacterium
TACTCCCCTGCCCTGATCACTACGCGATCACACCTTGAAGAAAATTGAGATAATTGGGTATTCATGTGTTCAGTCTTGGCTTAGGGCGTTTTCGCTCGGGCCTTTGTTAAGCAGCCGGGACATGGCGGCGACCTCGGCTCGGATGCGGTCGGCGAGATCGGAGGGGGCCAGAACCTCGCAGGCGGAGCCGTAGGAGAGGATGCGGCGTTGGACCTCAGCGAAGCCGCGGACGGGGAAGGTACGGGTAAGGACGCCGTCGGGATCGGTGATGTCTTGCTGGGCGGTGTGCCATACTTCCATTTGGGCGCGGGCGGCGGCGGGGGGCGTGATGCGAAGGGTGACGTCTTGCAGCTCGGATCCGATGATTAGGCCGTAAGCGTCGATGACCTGATCGAGTTGGAACGCCGGGTGTGGAGTGGAGTTGGATTCCGGCAGGACCGTGACGGAATCGGATTTGATGGCGCTGAGATGGAAGAGACGGACAGCGCCTTTTCGTAGGAGGCAGTGGGCGGCGAGATAGAAGCTGCCCTCGTACAGCAGAAGATGACGAGGCTCGATGGTGCGCTCGGTGCTCTGGTTGGTCCACGGGCTGCAGTAGTGAATGCGGAGACGGCGATCGAGGGCAAGGGCGCGAAGTACGGCCTCCATGATGTCGGGGTGTACGCGGGTCCAGACCGGAGTGCGCGCACTGACTGCGTGAGTGAAGCCGGCGCCGGCCGGAGACTGCTGGGAGAGATCCAGGGAAAACTTGCTCCAGAAGCGGTCCATGGCCTCGGAGAGGCCTGGGGCGGTGACTTTGGAGACAAGGCTGCGTGCGAGGGCGAGGGCGGTGATTTCGTCGGTGGAGAGCGGGATGCGCGGGAGGTCCCAGTAGGGGCCTGTGAAGCGCCAGGTGTTTCGCTGGCGATCGTACTCGATAGGGGCTCCGAAGTCGTTGCGGAGCGCGTCGATGGTCCGGCGGGCGGACGGGAGGGAGTACTCAAAGTGCGCGGCCAGGTGGGCTGCGGTGACTCGGCGACGCCGTGGGCCGCTTCGGGCTTGGCGTGGACTGTCTCGGGGACGGCTCGGGTCGTCGCTAGGAGCGACATTTCGGAGTTGGTCCAAGAACCAGGTGGCGCGGAGCCAGAATAGTCGTCCATCGGTCTTCATCGACACTCTCCAGGATGACGAAGGGGACTACGGGCACAAACAACAGGGTACTTATGGAGCTAACAATGCAGGAGTATTGGCGGGAACGCAATGGGTACGAATCCGCATTTGGGACCGTATTTGTGCA
>JAOZUO010000315.1:1376-4726 GCA_029938605.1 Deltaproteobacteria bacterium
CCGGACCATCTGGCGTGACCCTCTGGCGCTGTGCAAATTCGGGTGCGTGACTGGACGTAAGTGGCTGGCCAAGTGGCTGGGGAAGTCGCTGGGCAAGTGGCTGGCCCAGGTGTAAGCTGGGCGCTGGGAATAGGACGAGGGAGCTGACGAATGATTGCCCGAATTTTACTTGTTTTTGTCGTAGGGCTGCCGCTGGGTGGTGCCGGCTGCTTTAAATGGGAGCTGATAAGGCCAACGGAGCTGCCCAAGATCAGCCGGGTCACTGTGGGCAATGTGGTCCGGGGCCCGTCCGCCGGTCAAGCCGTGGCGGTGAGCATCACCCACATGAAGCGCCCCGATGGTCGATTGATGGAGGTCTCCGGCAGGCCGACGGTCCGGGTCACCGATGTCCACGGGAAGCAGCGCCAGTTCAAGCACCCTATCCAGGCCAAGCTGCACGACGGCCGCATGATCATCGACAGCGGCAACCAACCCCGCACCATCTACAGGATGCAAGACATCTATAACGTGGGGGTGAGGAAGGTAAGCGGGTGGAGTTACTTCTGGCTTGCCTTCGGTGCCATTATCGTCCCGGCCATCGTCACTACTGTCATCGTCGCTCGTCCTCGCTAGTCCTCGCTGGTCCTCGCTAGCCCTCGCTCGTCCTCGCTAGCCCTCGCTGGTCCTCGCTGGTCCTCGGTGCCGCGTTGAGCGTGGCGGGTGTGGCGGGTGTGGTGGGCGTGGCGGATGACCTTGAGCATCGGTCGGGACTCGATTGCGCTCAGGAGCCGGAGTGACCGCAGGGGCAGAGGCGGTCGAAGCCGATGAGATGACTCGCTCCGGCGGCGGTCATGCCGTAGACCAGGGGAGTCTTGCCACGTGTGTGGATATGCGCCCAGATAGCATCGAAGGTGTCGTTGACCAGGGTAGTCCCGGTGAAGACGACGACATCGGAGCAATCGATCAGCGCCTCCGTGCGAGTGCGGCCGTCCCAAATCTCGACCCCGAACCGCTCCCGTCCGATGTTGTCGCGGTCCATATCGGTGATCCGGAGGTGCGCCGGGCCAAAGGCCTCGGCCAGGCGCTCGGCGATGGCCGGATTCATCCCGATCAGGCCCACCTCCCCCGGATCCCAGCGTTCGCGGACCTGCGACGCGATCTCACGCGCGCAGGTCTCCGGCTCGTCGTCGAGGCAGTGCACCGTCGCCGTGACAAGACCGAGGTGGCCGAGCGCCGCGTTCAGGGTCGCCGTGAAGATCGCCCGGTGCTGGTTGCTATCAAAGGGAAGGTCCATGACCTCGCCCAAGGAGCCCAAGAACTCACGAGGTGAGTCGGTAAAGGCGTGACCACGCGTGCCCGCCACGCAGGCCTCGATCACCCGCTCCTTGCCGATGAGGATCGGGAAGTCCCGGCGACCGGGGGTACCGATCGCCTCCTCGGGCGTCAGCGGTTTGGCGAGGACGGAGACGTCCAGATCGAGCAGCTCGTTCTCCTGGGCGAGTTGCCGCAAGCCAGCGCGCGTTCGTTCCAGCGTACCAAGATCTTGTGTAAGGGTCATTTCATCACCTCCAAAAGGACCAGATGAAGCGCACTGCGACGAAGACGAACAGTGCGCCGAAAAGCAGCTTGAGCCAGCCCGAGTGCGTCCGCTTGTTGACTAGCGCGCCCAGGTTCGCCCCGATCAGGGTGCCAAGGCAGATGGGCAGGGCGATCTCCAGCGCGACGAAGCCCTGGGCAAGCTTCACCACTGAGCTCAGGGCGGCGTTAATGCAGAAACAGCACAACGAGGTGGCCATCGCAACCTTGATGGGTGCTCGTAGACAGAACGTGAAGGCCGGCACCAGGATACCCCCGGTGCCAAGCCCCAGGAGCCCGGGCAGGATCCCACCGGCGGCACCGATGACGCCCAACTGCGACCGGCTCCCCTCGATCCCGCCATCACCCTGCTGGACCTCAGCTTCCGCTTCGGAGCGTCCCCGGCCAGTGCCACGCACCCCCTCCAGAACCATTCGCCCGGCGATCAGCACAAAGACGAGTCCGATCCCGAGATCTAGCCAGCGGCCCCGTACTGCCAGGTAGCCAAACACGAGGGAGCAAGCGAGCGTGCTAATGCTGCCTGCCAGGATTGCGGGCACCAGCGCTCGCACCTTGAGCAGCCCTTGCTGGTGATACCGGAAGCTACCTCCGAGCGTGGTGCAGAACACCCCCAGCACACACGTACCGGCTGCCATGGCGGGGGACAGCCCCACGCCGAACCGTAGCACCGGCATGAGCAGAATGCCGCCACCAATGCCGAGCAGCCCGCCGAGCACACCGGCGACCAGCCCGCTGGTGAGCAGAACAACGAAGTCGGTCATGAGCCAAAGCGTTTCATCTTCGACCGGAGAGGGGACAAAGCCCCATGAGGGGACAAAGCCCCATAAGGATGCGCCGCTCACCAATGGGCGGGTCATGAGAGTGATACCACAAATAGACCGACCCCAAACACCCCACCGACCGCTAAGGGTCCGACCGGCAATCAGGTTCAGTCCGCTCGCTCTGCTCGGTCGGGATGACACCATTATTCCGACTTTGCGACCGCCCTGTTCGGGGGGTACGGATCCCTGGAGTCGGGGCTGAAGATCCTCTATTATCACCGCCATGAAAACACTCATGGGATCGATGAAATTCTGGGCCATCACTACAACTTTGATCTGTACGCTCGGCGCCTGTCAGGGCAAGGGCAGCAAGGACAGCAAGGGCAGCAAGAAGTCCGGAACGTCGGACGACAGCGCTGCCTGGGCGACGGTGCCGGTGAAAGTCGGCGATGCGGTCGTGGCGCGCAACTCGAGGACATTCAAGCAGCTGAGAGTCGGGAAGGTAGTCAAGAAGCAGGGCACGAAGGTCACGGTGCAGTTCAAGCGCAAGCGGCACGTCGAGGAGATCGCCGCCGATCAGGTGTACAAGGTACCCGAGGGCCGCAACACCCTGCGGGTGAAAGTCAACGAGGTGGTCCTGTTCACGACCAACGGCGAGACGTGGCGCGAAGGAGTGGTCGTCAAGGTGAACGACACCTTAGGTAGGGTTCGCCCCTCCTTTGGCGAAATTGAACCCCTGGTCCCGGATCGCACCATCAAGGTCAGCGCCGAGACCGCGAAGGCCTACCTCAAAAAGGCCGCTGGACATAAGGTTTTCAACGCCACCAAGAAACTCAAGCCCCCGATGCCCATGGGCTACAAGCCGAAAAAGGGCGAACGCGTGCTCGGATGTGTCTTCCTGGCGCGTTCATGGGAGCCTGGGAAGGGGTTCAGCGAAGATGGCAAGATCATCGCATGGGACTCCAAGAAAGTGGCCAACTCCCGCCAAGCCAGAGGGACCGTTCGGCTCATTCC
>JAOZUO010000316.1 GCA_029938605.1 Deltaproteobacteria bacterium
AGTTCTCGTGGTGACAACCCTGGGTGGCAGTGGTTGTGGAGAGTCTGAGAAGAAGTCGGCGCCGGTTGGCGTACGGAACACCTGCCCATGCGCGCCCGATGGCGGTGTCCGTACAAAGATGCGGGTGCTCGATGGGGGCCCGGGCGCCGCGCTGGCCCGTCGGACCCCGGCCCGACGGCTGCAACACTTCACTCTGCTCGCCGCGGCGAAGGGCTACCGCGATCATGGTCGTTGTGTGGCCTCGGTGCACGCGATCCTGCCGCCGGAGCTGACCCGGGAGGCGGACCACGCCAACCTGGCCGAGCGGGTCTGTCAGACCCGCCGGGCCCTGGCCGAGAAGCGGCCCGCCCTCTGCGAGGAGATCGACGATCCCTTCTGGCCCCAGGCCTGTCGACGGCTCTACGCAGCGCTGCACGGCAAGCCCGACGAGTGCCCTCCCCGGCAAGATCGGTCCCAGGGGCGAGACGAGCTCTGCGTGGCCATGGCCACCCGGGATCCATCCCTCTGCCGAGCGGTTCGATCCGCCGGGGGCCGGCAACGTTGCGCGGCCATCCTCGGCAGCCGAAATCTCTGTCGGGGCATGCGCACCACGGCGGAGGTGGCCTCCTGTCAACTGGACCGTAAGCGGTGGCGAGCGGTGCTACGGCCGGCCAAGGCCTCCCTGGCGTCCAAGTACGCGCCGAAGTATGATCTCACCCTGACCGAGGGAGGCAAGACCGTACGTGGCGGTAGCGCGGCCTTGGACCAGGGCGTCGTGGTGCCGCGACGATCCTCGGGTCGGTGGATCCTCGGCGACCTGCGCGCCACCGCGCGGCGGTCTAAGGTAGAGCGACCGCTTCAGCTCATGGTCGATCTGCCGCCCCCGGGCAAGGTGCCGGCGAGCCTGAAGGTGGGCACCGGCGAGGGGGGCGCGCGTTTCTGTGCGCTCTGGAAGGGACGCCCGGTGGCGTCGGGCCAGATACGGGGTACGTTCAAGCTCACCGGATACGCCGCGAAGCGGGGCGCTCGGGTGGTAGGGACCTATTCGGTGCGGATCGTACTCAAGGACGTCACCCTCGATGTTCGGGGTGTATTTGATACCTTTGTCCGGGATGTGGTCCCCGGACCGTGGGCCCGTAGCACCTGCGCGGACCGGCTCGCCGAGGCGGCGCCTGCCCGGTCGAGCAGCACGCCCACGGTGGACCCCAAGGAGACCGGCGAGCGGCCCTGTTTCTTTGTCGCCCACTGGCAGGGACTTCGGCAGGTGGGGTATCGGGTCTATGGCGTGCGCCCCCGGGCCGCCTGTCGCGGACTCGGCTTGCGCAACGGAGACGTGGTGCTCGCGGTGGGTGCGGGAGCCATGACCCGTTGGGCCGACGTGGTCAACCTCTACGCTCTGCTGGCCGGCAAAAAGCCCTTGGTGGTGCGGCTGCTGCGTAAGGGAAAAAAGATCACCTTGAAGCGAGCGGGGCGCTGAGCAGCTCCTTCCAGGTTGTGTCCTCGCTGGTGCGAGCTCTGCATCGTCTGATCGTGGATGGAGACGCGGTGGCGGTGGAGGCTGAGACGGCCTGGCGGCGGTACTACTCGGGGTGTGGTTTTTCGGTGGCCTCGCCTTCGCCTTCGGATTCGCCTTCGCCTTCGGATGCTCAGCGCTGTGGCGTGGACTCCGCGCACACCGCCGGCTTGACCTTTGCTGCCCAGAGCGCGGCCCATGTGTGGTTGTCCCTGGGTGCGGCGTTGGGGGCCGAGCACCATGTGCCCGAACAAAGTGGGCGGGATCTTCTGGAGCCGTTGTTGACGTGCCGGGGGACGGGGACTCGTTTCCAGAAGCTGCTACAGGATCTGCTGAGCGGTCGTCACCTTCAGGAGGCTGGGCTTGGACCAGTGTTTGAGGCGGGCCTGTTTCGCTGGGTGGGGCGGTGCGACTCCAACCCGCTGCACCGGGCCCTGCGTCGGGTAGCGAGCACGTTGCTGCAATCCGACGGCTCCTCGGTGGACCTCGTGCGACAGTATCTGGACCTGTCGCCGCGGTCCTTTCGACGGGCGCTGGGGGAGCACTACACACCACCGTGGCTGGTGGACCTGGTACTGGAGCGGGTGGCCTTTGACGGGTCCTTGGATTCGGTGCTCGATCCCACGTGTGGAGCCGGAATATTTCTCGCCAGGGTCATCGAGCGGATTCGAATCGAGAGCCCGCTTCGGGGACAGTCCCTGGTAGCCGAGGTCCTGGGGCGGGTGTGTGGCATCGAGCTCAATCCCCTGGCGGTGACCCTGAGCCGACTGGCCTACCTGGACGCCCTGGGACCAGCCTTGTGCCAGACCCTGGCGACCATGGGTGCCGCCGTGCCCGTGGTTCTGGGAGATGTGCTCTTTGGACCCCGGGACACGGATGCGCCCCCAACCTCTCCCATGGACTCCGGGTCGTGGTCTGGGGCTGAGCCGGTGACGCTTCTGGTGGGCAACCCGCCCTGGCTCAACTGGGAGGGGCTCTCCCCTGCCTACCGCGACGCTCTGGTGGCCCACCCGGCGGGGCTCTCCGCGGCGCTGTTTCCCCACCGGGGACTGCGGGCCCGATCCGGGGGCGCCCACGATGATCTCGCCGGCCTCATCGCCTACGGCGCGGCGGACCAGTTCCTCGCAGACGGCGGCCGGTTGGGCATGGTGTTGCCTGTGTCCCTGCTGCGCTCCAGACGCGGCGGCGAGGGGTTCCGGTCCCTGCGGTTGGCCGATCGCTTCGAGCTCGAGGTGCGCTCGGTGGACGACCTGACCCGCCTTAAGCCCTTCGAGGGCGCGGCGGGCCGAGCCGCGGTTCTATCGGCCACCCGGGGCGCGACGACCCATTTTCCCGTGGCCTGGACCCGCTGGTCCGGCGGTGGAAAAAATCCCTGTGTTGACGAGCCGCTCGACTCCATCCGCCGGCGGTCTGAGGTGGTGGACCAGTGCGCCGAACCCGTGGATCGGGACGACCCCACGTCACCCTGGCTGGTGGGTACTCTTGGGCAGATCGTCTCCCTGCGACGGATGGCGGGCCCCTCCTTCTACCGGGCTCGCAAGGGAGTGGATACCAGCCTCAACGCGGTGTTCTGGGTGGAGGTGCTCGGGCGCGAGGGCGATCTGGTGCGGGTGCGTAACGCCCAGACCCGCTCCCGGGTGCGGGTGGAGGCCGTCGAGGCCCTGGTGGAGCCCGGCGCGCTGTACCCCTTGCTGCGGGGCCGGGACTTCGCGCGATGGAGCGCGACCCCGCGGTTTCACCAGGTGCTCCTATACGACACTCAGACGGGACGGCCCCTGTCCGAGTCCGTGGCCCAGGAGCGGTTTCCCATGGCCCGGGCCTACCTCCGGGCGTACGAGCCGCTCCTTCTGCGGCGGCGCATTCACGTGAAGTATCTGGAGTCGCAGCCTCCCTACGCCTGCTACGACATCGGCCCGTACTCCTTCGCCGGGCCCAAGGTCGTGTGGAAGGCGTTGGCCGCGGGGATCCAGGCCTGCGTAGTGGACTGCGTAGAGGACCGCGTAATCGTTCCGGACCACAACGTGGTGCTGGTTCCCCTGGAGGATCTGGACGAGGCCCATTTCCTATGCGGTGTGCTCAACAGCTCCCAGGCCACCCTCTTCGCCAACGCCTACACGGGGTGGTTCTACTCGACCCACCTGTTGCAGTACTTCGCCATCCCGCAGTACAATTCGCGTTCGGTCCGGCATGGTCGGATCGCACAATTCAGTCGCGAAGCGCACGGGCGGCCGGTCTCCGGAGTCGAGCCCACCGCGCAAGCCCAACTGGACGAGCTGGTGGGGTGCCTGGACGGCTTCTCCATTGAGCCCTGACGAGTGAGCCCTGACGAGGACTTCCCATGAACCGTTTGTTGATGCACTCCGGCCTGGACCTCGCCCGCATGATCCGCAAGGGGGAGGTGCGGTCGGCCGAGGTGGTGGAGGCGCACATTCGGCGGATCGAAGAGGTGAATCCCCGGCTCAACCTGGTGGTGGCCGACCGATTCGAGCGGGCCCGGGCCGAGGCGCGGGCGGCCGACGCCCTGGTCGCGGCGGGAGATCCTGCTTCTCTGTCTGTTTCCCTGCCGCCGTATCACGGCGTGCCCTGCACCATCAAGGAGGCCATCGCCCTGGAGGGCATGCCGAACTCGGCGGGCCTGGTGGCGCGGCGCCGGGTGATCGCCGCGGAAGATGCCACGGTCACGGCGCGGCTGCGCGCCGCGGGCGCCATCCCCCTGGGCGTGACCAATATCTCCGAGCTGTGCATGTGGATGGAGTCGGATAACCGCGTCTACGGGCGCAGCCGGAACCCCTACGACTCGAGCCGAATCGTGGGAGGCAGCTCGGGGGGCGAAGGGGGCATCATCGGCGCCGGGGCCTCACCCTTCGGTCTGGGGTCGGACATTGGCGGCTCCATCCGAATGCCCGCCTTTTTCAATGGGGTCTTCGGACACAAGCCCACCGGAGGCCTGGTGCCCTTCACCGGGCAGTATCCGCCGGCCGAGGGCGCGGTCCAACGGTACGTGACCACCGGACCCCTGGCGCGGCGGGCAGAGGACCTCATGCCCATCCTGCGACTGGTGGCCGGGCCCGACGGCGTGGAGGAGGGCTGCCGGACGGTGGATCTGGGAGATCCGGCCGAGGTGGACCTGTCCACCCTCACCGTGTTGGACGTCGCCGACAATGGCGTCACCCCCGTGAGCAAGGATCTGCGCGGAGCCCAGCGGCGGGTGGTGGACTGGCTGGAGCGCCAGG
>JAOZUO010000006.1:0-4941 GCA_029938605.1 Deltaproteobacteria bacterium
TGAGGTTGAGTGTTCTCGTTGGGACGACCAGGTACTGCGCCGGAGTGTCGGGCCACTCGCCGCTGTCGCTCAAGAGGTACAGGTGGTCCCCGAAGAGGGCGAGGGCCTCGGGATGGAACCACCCGGGCGCTTGAGCCAGGGCGCGGGGCGTTACGCGGCGTGGCACGCCGAGGCGGAAGGGCGGGCTGGGAATGTCCTTTCGCCAGTAGAGGTCAAAGCGGCCGCTCTTGTCGACGTTGCCGGCGCTGATGAGCAGTGAGCCCTTTGGACCCGGAGCGAGGGCGCGGATCCCTCGTCCTTCAAGATCCATCAGGCCGCCGAAGGTGAGCTCGATCTTGTCTCCGTGGTTGGGGATCGGGGCTGACAGCAGCACCGCGTAGCGCTTCGATCCCACCTGCGCCAGCGGTGAGCGTAGACCCAGCCACAGGCGCTTTTGCGCGGTGTCGTAGTGGATCCCCTCGAGGTTGAGCCCGCCCTTTTTGGGGCGACGTTCGCGGTACCCCTTTGGGAGCCGGAACCCGTGGTGGGTGGCGGCGTTTTCCAGCACCTGCTCCAACCGGCGGCGTTGATCATGGCCACCCCAGCAGCGGATGGGGCCACCGATCTTCAGGTGCGTGGGGGTAGCTCCGATGGTGTGGATGGGGAAGCGGCAGATCTGTGACCGGTGGGCGTCGCGGTGCGCATGGGATCCCAGCAGGTAGAGGTGATCCGCGGTGGCCGTGGCCCCTTCCAGGTCGTCCCAGAGCCGGGCCTGGCCGGGGGGCAGACGCACGGGCAGTGAGACCAGCCTCGTTCCCTTCACACGGAGGAAGTGGATCCCCTCCGAGGGGCTGGACTTTGGCTCGTCGTCCACCACCAGCAGGCCCCCCAGCTTTGGCAGCGCTACGGCGCCGGAGGGCTCCCGGGGTCCGGGCAGGGGACGCGGGGTTGGGACAGCGATATCCGTCGGCGGGGAGTGTTCCTGGGACGGCGGAGTTTCGGAGGTGAAGCGTTGGTGGTGCTCGTCACGGTCCGTACAGCCCAGAGAACCCAGGTCACAGCCGGACTTCAATTGCAGCCCACCGGCGAATAGCACCAGGCTGATGAACATGAATGGAGAGTGGCGCATGGCAAGTCCTGTTCTGAGCGATAACAGCAAACATGCTACAGCGAAAGGATCCAATGGTCTGGATCTCGGTTCCGGGCTGGGCATTTCAAGGAGCGTTTTCACGCCTGATTCACCTCGATTCAGTTTTCGACCCTGATCCGAGCGGCCGAGCTTCCAACTTGACTCGGGAGCCGCCTAGCCGTACACTAAATATGTGAGTAAGATGTTACTCACGCAGGAGGTTCCAGATGTCCCGGTTTCAGGCTTTGACCAATGCTGTGCTCGATTTGGAGCTGGACAATCTCCGACGTCATTTGGGCCTGCGGACCAACCAGAAGGCCGACCTCCTCCGAGAGTTGACGGCGCTGGCGACGTGGGTGATCAGGCAAGCGGCCGAAGGGCGCGCAGTCATCGCCCGCGGCGAGGACGACGTGCGCGAGCTGGACCATCCCGTGTTCGAGCGGATCCGGCGCCGCCACGAGCAGGGGGCCGCGTCGCCGGAGCACCTCGAGCTCGACGACAACGAGACCCGCCGGCTCGTCGAGATCCTCGACCGCGGATTCGCCCCGCCCCCCGCGCTGGTTGAGTGTCTGCGCAGGCTCGCCGACCCGAAGCGGAAAGCCCCGGATCTGACCTGGTCGGACACGTCGGCCTGACTGGATGTCTCCACCTCGTATTGAGTCGCTGGAACGTCGACACCGTGATCTGCTCAAGGGGTTCCGCAACCAGGCACCGTCTTTGGTGCAATACCTTCAGCGTTTTGCTCTGCGTCATGCCCAGAAGGATCTGTTGTCGCGCACCTACCTCGCCATCGACGAACCGGGGGGAGTCGACTGTGTCGCGGGCTTTTTCAGTCTCGCCACGGTCAGCGTCGAGCGCTCGTCGGTGGAGGACATCGCTTCATTGTCGAAGCTACCCCGGTTTCCGATCCCCGGCGTTCTGCTCACCCGGCTAGCGATCGATGAACGCGTCCAGGGCCAGGGGCTCGGTCGCTTCCTGTTCGAGGAGGCGCTCGGGCTCGCGTTGTCGCTCGCTACCTCGGGTCCCGTGGCATTCCGTCTCTTTGTGACCGACGCGATTGACGAGGACGCTGTGCGGTTCTATGAGCATTTCGGACTGGCGCGGCTGTCGGCTTCAATTCCGGCTCGCATGGTGCTCGATATCAAGCCGCTGGTCGTGGGTGTTCGGCAGCTGTAGCGTTGTGGTGCCTGCGTGATTCCTCGAACTATTTACCTAAGAAACGACGGCGAGGGCCACGCGCTGGTGCGGAGCCTGAACGTACTGGCCCTGGTGGCCCTGGTAGCCCTGGGTGGCTCGGTCCTCGGTGGTTTTGCCTGCGGTGGCGGGGCCAAGAGCGAGACCTGGACCTTCCCCGACGCCTGCGAGTCCGGGCCGGTGGACGAGGCCTGCTTTGTGTCGAAGCGGGAGCCGCAGTCCGATCGCGTGGGCCTCGCTCTGGAGCTCGCCCTGCGTTACATGTCGGTTCACCCGCCCGCCGATGAGGACTGGGACTGGGGCCCGGCGACACTGATGTTCTCCCTGACCGAGCTGTATCGCGTCACGGGGGATACGCGCCTGCTGGACTACTACCAGGGGTGGATGGACCACCACATCGCCGAGGGCTACGACCTGTACTGGAGCGACCACTGCCCGCCGTCTCTCACCGCTCTGGCGCTCTTGCAGGAGACGGGGGATCCCGCCTACGAGGCGGTGGTGCTCCGTGTGCTGACCTACCTGTTTGACGAGGCGCCCCGTCTGGAGGGTGGCATTAGCCACATGGGCACCATGGATGTGGTGGGCGACACCCTGTGGCTGGATTCGCTGTTCATGTTCGGCATGATCCTCACACGGTGGGGTGAGCACACTGACGATCGCTTTTTCTTAGACGAGATCCGCGAGCAGTTCCTTCTCTTCGCGGACCTGCTCCAAGAGCCCCCGGGCCTGCTGGTGCATGCCTACTCCTGGCCGACCCCCCAGGATCCGGACGTCTATTGGGCACGCGGCAACGGCTGGATCACCGCCTCGGGCTTCGAGTATCTGCGGGTGAAGCGCAACCGTGGCGACCGGGGCGACGCCGCCATGGAGGAGCTCCTCGGCTGGCAGGTCGAGGCCATCCTGCAGTACCAGGATGCCGATACGGGTCTTTGGTGGACCGTGGTCAATCGCCCGCAAGAGACCTACCTCGAGACCAGCGCCTCGGCGCTGTTCGCGTACGGCATGGCGCGCGGCTACCGCTACGGCTTCCTGGATGACTCCGTCCTGCCGTCCATCGCCTCGGCCATGGACGGCGTCGAGGCCAGGATCCTCCGGGACGCCAGCGACCTCCCCTACGTCTCCGACATCTCCGGCCCTACCTCCGTCGGTGACTTCCGCAGCTACCAGAATGTGGATCTGGGCGATGACATCAGCTATGGCGTCGGCGCCGTGATCCTGGCCCTCATCGAGACCAGCGGCCTCACCGAGTAGCGGCCTCACCGAGTAGCGGATCTGCCGGCGTGGATCCGGGACGGGTCCCAGCGGTGTTCCGATTCTGCTATTGCTCCACCTCGCAGAAATGATACAGTTTCCCGCAATGAGCGCGGGGCAAAAAGTGGGCGTGTCCGGAAGACGCGTGTTGGTAGTGGACGACGATCGAGAGCTGCTCGAGACCTTGGTGGATATTCTCGACCACGAGGGGTACACCGTCACCTCGGCCTTTGGGCGCCAGAGCGGTCTAGAGGAGGCTAAGCGTTTCGCGCCGCATGTGGCCGTGCTGGACATTCGGCTTGGGGTCGACAGCGGCATCGACCTGCTGGAGGATCTTCGGCGGCTGAATCCCCAGCTCATCTGCCTCATGATGACGGGATACACTTCCATCGATACGGCCATGGAAGCCATCCACAAGGGCGCCTACGACTACCTGCAAAAACCCGTGGAGATGCGCTACCTCTTTTCCGTCCTCGACCGGTGCTTCGAGAAGATCAAGCTGCGGGACCAGTCCGAAGCTGCGCACCGGGCGGTGGCCTCCCAGAACGAAGAGCTCGAGGATCTCAACCGGAAGCTGGTGGCCGAGGCGCACCGGGCGGCCACGGCCCTCTCGGAGCTTACCCGGAGCCAGGAGCGGCTCCGGCGGGCTCAGCGCGTGGGTCGCATTGGTACCTGGGAGGTGGACGCCGAGACCCTGACGGTCTGGGGATCGAGCGAGGCGTACGAGCTCTTTGGGCTGGAGTCTCGCGACGATTCCATGGCCCTCGATGAGCTGCTGGATCATTTCCAGCCCCTCGAGCGCGTCGCCACCCAGGAGGCCCTGCACAATCTGGTCATCGAGGGCGGTACCGTGGACTTCGAGTATCGGGTCAGGCGGCACCCGGACAGCCCAGAGATGTGGCTCGACATCAAGGGCGAGCTGCGCCGCACCGTGGATGGGCGCGCCGCCACCGTGTTGGGCACCATTCGCAATATCACCGAGCGCAAACGAGCCGAGGTGGCCCTCAAGGAGCTCAACGCCCAGCTCGAGGAGCGGGTGGCCCGCCGCACGGCGGCCCTGGAGGCGGCCAATCAGCAGCTTCGGCAGGCCAAGGCAGCCGCCGATTCCGGCGCCCGGCAGACCCAGGAGGTGGCCGACGATTTGGGCCGCAAGATCCGCACGCCTCTGGACGCGCTCATTGCCGGCCTCGATCGGAGCCTTGGCGAGAGTCTCCCGTCCACGGTGGCCGCCCGGATCAAGGAGGCCCGCACCTCGGCCGACATCCTACGGCAGGTGGTGGCCAAGACGCTCGCCAGTCGGCTTCCGCCCGGGCGCGGCTAAGGCCCGAATGCACCCGAGAGTACGAGCTGTTCCATGTGGCGGTGTTGTTCGCGTGGGCCCGAGCCTT
>JAOZUO010000006.1:5041-26758 GCA_029938605.1 Deltaproteobacteria bacterium
CCCGAGAGTACGAGCTGTTCCATGTGGCGGTGTTGTTCGCGTGGGCCCGAGCCTTCTGATGGCGGTGGCCCTCACGCTGGGCGGTGGATGTGGTGACGACGACGGGGGCGACAATGCCAACCAGTCGTGGCTCGACGGTGGCCAAGGCGATGCAGCGACCCTCGGAGATGGTGGGGTGGATGGAGGTGGCCAGACCGACGCCCAGAGCGGCGACTGCGACTCCCCGACCTCCGGCGAGGTGGGGGAGCCGAATCCCGCCCAGGGACAGGTGGGGCACACGGAGGCCGCGCACTGGAGATTCAATCGATTCGCGGCGCTTACCATTTCCTTTGACGACTCCACCCCTGGCCAGGCAAACCACGGAGTGCCGGCGATGATCGCGCGTGGGTTGACCGGCACCTGGTTTGTCAATCCGGGGACGGATCCCTATCAGGCGTACCTCGACGTGTGGGAGGTGGACGCGCCCCAAAACGGCCAGGAGTTGGCGAACCACTCCATGCACCACAGCGGTGCTGCGGACTACGCTGAGGCGGAGGCCGAGATCGGTGATGCCGCGCAGGTCATCTGGTCGGTCTATCCCCCCGAGCGGAGCCGACTCCATGGGTTCAACAATGGTGGCGGTACCGACTGGAACGTCACTGCGTCCGAGTACGAAACGTTGCTCGACCAGTACCACTGCGTCGAGCGGCTCCACTCCACGGGGATCGCTTCGGCCACACTGGCCGCGGACCTCTTCCCTCAGATCCGCGACCGGCTCATGCTGGATCCATCCGCGGGCGGCTGGGCCGATGGCTGGGGACTCATCCATTTCCACGGTCTGTGCGACCCGGTGGGTAACGACAACGGACACTGCATCTGTACCACAGCCAACCCCTGCGAGGAATGGGGCGAGGGGGTGCTGAGCGCGGCGGTGGAGTTGGGCGAGTTCACCACTTTTCTCGACGGGCTGGTCACCGACAACTGGGTCGTAGACAACGTTTGGATCGACGGGTTCATCGCCGTGTATAAGTATCAGCAGCTACGCGACGACGCCTCGTTTCTCTTTGTCCCATTGCCGCAAAATGAAGACGAGCTCGCCATTCGCCTGGTCTCGACCCAGGGTCTGGACCCGACGCTCTACGACGAGGAGCTGACCCTGATCACCAACGCGCCCCCCACCTGGACCACCTGCGTCGCCGTCCAGTGCGGCCAGATCCTGGCCTGTGAGGTAGTCGATGGCAGCGCCGTCTACGGGGCCCGCCTCGGCCACGGAGACATAAGCCTGAGCGGTAACTAGCTGTCCTTGTCTACGATGACTTGCTGATCTGTCCCGCCACGAGGTGCAGCTCCCGGGCGGCGCCGAAGCGCTCGAGAAACTGCCGATCGTGGGAGACCAGGACGATGGTGCCGGCAAAGGAGTCCAGGGCGGTCTCGAGCTGCTCGATGGCGGGCAGGTCGAGGTGGTTGGTGGGCTCATCGAGTACGAGGCAGTTCACCCCGCGGGCCTGGAGAAGCGCGAGGGAGGCTCGGGTTCGCTCTCCGGGGGAAAGATGCTCGGCCTGGCGGAGGACGTGGTCGCTGGACAGGCCGAACTTCGCCAGGATGGTGCGCGCCTCCACGGGCAGAATCCCCGAGGCTTCGATGAACCTGTCCAGGAGTGTTGTCTCGCCGAGGAATCTGGAGCGGCTCTGCTCGAGCTCACCGAAGACCACGCCGGGACCCACGTAGCGGTTTCCCGCGTCGGGCTCGATGACGCCATGGAGCGCCGAGAGTAGCGTGGTCTTGCCCGCGCCGTTGGCGCCCATGATGGCCAGGCGGTCGCCGAAGCGGATCTCCACGTCTACCGGTCCGAGGCAAAAGCTCCCACGATTTACGACGAACCCTTCGAGGCGTGAGACCACATCGCCGCTGCGACCGCTCTCGGCGATCTCCAGCTGGAGCTGCCATCCCTCCCAGGGCTTGTCCACCACCTCGAGGCGCTCCATGGCCCGTTGGGTGGCGCGTGCCTTGGATGCCTGCTTCTGGCTCACCTCGGTTCGCCGGGCCTTGATGTGCTTGTCCTTCTCGCTGGTGTCGGCCTTCGCCTTGCGGACCCCGTCGTTCGACCAGAGACGCTGACGTTGGGCGCGCCCCTTCAGGGTGTCCCGCTTGTCGACGTAGGTAGAGTAGTCGTCAGCGGCGTGGCGGCTTGCCACGGCCCGGGACTCCAGGTAGGCGCCCCAGCCCCCGGCAAAGTGCGCCGCCTCGTGGCTGTGCTCATCGAGCTCCACCACGTCGGTCACGACCCGCTCGAGGAAGGCGCGATCGTGGGAGACCACGGCCAGGGAACCATCGACTCGCGTGGCGAAGTCCTCCAGCCGGGCGAGACCATCGAAATCGAGGTCGTTGGTCGGTTCGTCGAGCAGCAGGACGTCGAACCGTGACAAGAGAATGCTCGCCAAGGAGACCCTGGCGGCCTCGCCGCCGGAGAGAACCTCGGTGGGCCGCGCCATGAGCTCGGCGTCTATGCCGAGGTTTTTCAGGACCCGCACGGATCGGGACTCGAGCTCACCGCCACCCAGAAGCATCCATCGATCCAGGGCCGTGACGTATTCGTCATCCGCTCCCTCAACCCCCGCGGCTAGTCCGTCGGACGCAGCCTCGAGACGCGCCGTCGCCTCGGCGACGCCCGACCGGCGCGCGAGAAAATCCATGACCGTCTCACCAGGCCGCCGGTCCGGCTCCTGGGGCAGGTATCCCACCACTGCGTCGGGCCCAGTGGTCACGACGGTCCCGTCCTCCGGCGTGAGCAGCCCGGCCATGATCTGGAGCAGCGTCGACTTGCCCACCCCATTGGCGCCGACCACGCCCACCCGCCGGCCGGGGTACAAAGAGACGCTCACGCCGCTGAGCACCGGCGTCGAGCCGATGGAGTAGGCGATATCACGAGCATGGAGTGGAGCGGACATATTGAGCACCTCGACGTCGCCGGGTCGCGGTACTACGACACAGCAGGGTGACCGATCCTTCGACGAATCCACCACCCGAGCGCGACGAAGAATAGCAGAACTCCAGGCGTGGGTGTCCGATTCGGTTTCGCGTTGCAGCCGCAGCCGTCGGCATTGTTTGCGGGGGTGCCATCGCCGGTAGTGCCGGCATCTGCCTCGCAGTCGGGCCCGCAGTCCAGGACGCATTGGCCGGCGGTGTTGCACTGCTCGTCGCCCGTACAGTCACCGCAGGTCAGCGTACCGCCGCAGCCGTCGGGCCAGTCGCCGCAGGTGGTGCCCAGCTGCGCGCAGGTCGTTGCCACGCAGG
Source organism: Deltaproteobacteria bacterium (assembly GCA_029938605.1). GTDB lineage: Bacteria > Myxococcota_A > Polyangia > HGW-17 > JAJRWW01 > JAJRWW01. The sequence continues at coordinate 8,315 of JAOZUO010000006.1, forward strand.
TCCCCGATACGTACTCGAAGGCGCCGAGATCGAAGCCACCTTCGGGCGAACGGACTACCCCGTCGAAGTCGTCGGTACCCCCGGCCAGGGCGAGCCCCGCGTCGATGGCCGGCGAGCCCTCCAGCAGATGGTAGTTCAGCTGATCCCAGCTTCCGCCGGGGGTCCAGTTGAACAGCACGAACATCGGGTCCACGTCCCACAGCTCCCCCTCCTGCTCGCCCGGGGTGGCGCGGATGGTCGATCCGTCTGAGTTCCAAAGGAGGTTGTGGCTCACCACGCCGCTGCCCCCCTCGATGCTGCGGTGCATGTAGGCGTCGATGGTGATGTTGTTTTGGAAGGCGTATCCGTCGACATCCTGCAGCAGGGCCGGGCACCCCCAGGAGGCGACCCCGAGATCGTTCTTGAAGGTATTGTTGTAGATGGCGATGTCCTCGAACAGTCCGCCCGTGGCGCTGATCCCGATGTCGCGAAACTCGAAGATGTTGTTGCGGATGGTGATGTGATGGCATGGCACGTCGGGGTCGGTGTCCATCATGATGCCCTTACCGCTGAGATGGTGTACCCGGCAGTGGTTGCCCTCGATGAGGGTGTCGGTCATCACCGGGCGGGACGCGTTCCAGGTCTGCAGGCAGTCCGCGTGGGGCATCTCCCCTGAGACCGTGCTGTTGCCCGGGTCGTCGGGGTTGGCGATGTCGTGGATGAAGTTGCCGCGAATCACATGGTGGTCACCGAAGATGCGCAAGCCATCGGCGTCGTGGCCGGTGAAGCCGGGCTCTTCGCCCTTGGCATGGTGTTGCACCGTCTCGGAGATCTCGTTTCCCTCGATGAGCCCGTAGGATCCCACCAGGTGAATTCCCCACTGGCCGTTGTGATGCAGGACATTGCCCACCACCTCGGCGTAGCTCGCCCCGTAGGTGACGTCGATGCCCCCCATGGGACATTCATGCACGTAGTTGTTTTGCACTTGTACGTGGTCCGCCGCGTTGACGAACACTCCACGCCAATTGGAGTTGTCCGCTTCGATCTCGAACCCGTCGAGGGTCACGTAGTCCCCGGTGATCACGAATCCCCGGCACCGGGCGCCATGGAGATTCGCTGCCCGGAAGACCAGCCGTGCCGTCTCTGTGGTGCCCCCCGACGAGACATTTACCACCTCGTCATAGTCCCCGTCCTCGACGACGACGGTGTCTCCCGGCGCCATGGTGGTCGCCGCCCTCTGGATGGTGCGCCAGGGGCTCGCCTGGCTCCCTGGGCTCAGATCGTCCCCGCTCAACGAAACGTAGTACGTAGCCGCCCGCGCTCCGGCGGGTACGACCCCGACTCCCACGGCCACCAGGCAGACAAGGATAGCGGTCTTCATGAGAATGTCCTGTTCGGGTGCCGGTCCCGCCGAGAACATACCACGATAGTTGGGTTCAGCGCTTTTCGCGGTGGCTCACGCCTTATCCCAAACGCAGCACCGGTTTCCATGGTCTGGAGGATTTTGGTGTTTGCAGTGCTATGCTGTGGCCGATGGTTTCTTCGAGGAGGGTTCACATGCACATGAAGATGAGTTTGGCGGTCTGCTTCGTAGTCGGGCTGCTCGCTTGGGGGCAGGGCAAGGCCGAGGCGCGGCAATCACGGGTCGGGTCCCCGGCACGGGTCGGGTCCCCGAAGGGCGTGGACTTCAACCGGATGACGAGGGCCCAGCAGTTGGCCATTCGTACTACGGCGACGGTGCGCGGGGTGCGGCGGGTGAGCAGGGCGGTGATCGCCATCGTGAGCACCAAAGTGGCCGGGAAGAATCCGTTCTATGGCCCCGCATATGGAGGCCGCAGGGGCCCCCTGCGGAAGAAAAAGCAGTACTCGCTGGGCTCGGGGGTGATCGTGAACGCCCAGGGGTACGCGGTGACCAACGAGCATGTGATCTCGCGGGCCACCGAGATCAGGGTGCAGCTCGCCAATGGCAAACGATACAAGGCGCGGGTGGTGGGCGCGGCCCGGGAGTACGACCTGGCGGTGATCAAGATCCAGACCAACGAGAAGCTGCCGGTGGCGCAGCTCGGGCGGTCCGCGGACCTGATGGCGGGCGAGACGGCCATCGCCATCGGCACTCCCTTCGGGCTCACCCAGACGGTGTCCCGCGGGGTGATCAGCGCCACGAACCGATCCTTCAAAATCAAGAAGAGGAGCTTCTCCGCGTTCATTCAGACGGACGCGGCCATCAACCCGGGCAACTCGGGTGGGCCGCTCATCAACACCCTGGGACAGGTGATCGGGATCAACACGGCGGTGCACCGTGGCGGCCCGGGGATTGGCTTCGCGATCCCGGTGGATCGGGTGCGGCGGGTGGTGAGCGACCTGTTGGCCTTCGGTCGGGTACGGGGCGCCTACCTCGGGATGTCGGTCACCACCGCGTCCGGTCGCCGGGGGGTGGTAGTGATCCGGGTGGCGAGCGGCGGGCCGGCCCACCGCGCGGGGCTGCGCAAGGGGGACGTCATTTTGTCGCTGAAGGGGGTCGCCATTCGTGACGTCTACGCCTTCCGCCGGGTGGCGCGGTCGCTGGTACCCGGTGGGCGAGTCCGGGTCAAGCTGAAGCGTGGCACGGTCACCCTGGTGGTGGGGACCCTCACCGCTCGGCGGTCGCTGAAGCTCTTTGAGCGACGTCTCGGGGTGACCTTGGGCAACGCGTCATCCTTCGCCGGGTCCCTCAAACTACGTACTACCCGCGGTGTGGTGATCTCCAGCATCGTGCGCAACGGCGTGGCCTGGCGAGTGAACTTGCGGCGGGGAGATGTGATCCGCCAGGCAGACCGATACCAGGTGCGTCACCTGAAGGACCTACGGTACGTAGCCGCCCGGTTGCAGACCGGTCGGAGCGTCATGCTCAGAGTCTGGCGGGGGTCCAAGCGATACTACGTAACGGTGCCCTACTAAGGACCCCGAGATCTGCTAAGATAGCCCCTTAGGGCATTGATGGACTTGTGGTGACGCTGGGAGGGTTCGGAAAGCACTGATGCGTTTGGGAAGGACAAAGTCGTGGGCAGGACCAAGGATGCTGTCCGGACTTGGGTTGGCGCTGGTGTTTGGACTGACGCTGATGGTGTGGCCCGTCGGAGGAGCGCGCGCGGCCTGTCTCGAGAAGGGGAGGGCGCTCGCTAGCCGGCTCGGCGCGCGGGGACTTGCCAAGGGCAAGGCCCGGAAGTGGACGGCCGCCCGGACGCTCGTGAACAAGGCCATCGCGGTGGCCCGGAAGCACGGTTGCCAGGTGAGTCGGACAGCGGCCAACCTGCACGTGTTGCTCGGAGTGATTCGTCTACTGGGCCTGCGGGACCGCAGCGGCGCGATGGCCGCGTGGCGACAGGGGCTGGTCATCTGGTCCGCGGTGGAGCTTCCTGCTTCCTTCCGGTGGCCAGCAGTGGTGCGTCTCTTCAAGACGGTGCCGCGAACCGCGGGAGCAGTGCGTCCATCCCCGCCCCCGCCCCCGTCTCCGTCTCCGACCCCGTCCCCGCCCCCGTCTCCGTCCCCGTCCCCACCGCCTCCGCCGCCTGAGCCACGCACCCGGCCTCCGGTGGCTTCGGTGGATCGCCTTCCGGGGCCCCAGCCTAGGGCGCGGCCGGACCATGGTCTTCCCCGCCTCCCACCGCCGCGGCCCCAGAACGAGCCTCCACTGGTTGCCCACCGGCTGATGCCGAGCAAGACCATGCCCACCGATGCGTCGCTATATGGATTGGGCAGCCGCCTGGCCTGGGTTCGCTACCGAAGGGAGAAGCGACGCCGAGCCTGGGGCAATGGACTGATGTTGTCCGGGATCATCGGCCAGTTGGGTTTTGGCGCCGGGAGCCTGGCGTTGCTTCTGGATCCCGGGGACCAGCGCGCCACCAATGGTGGCTGGGCTTTGCTGACCATGACCGGTCTTTGCCACATCGTCATGTGGGTGGGAGTCGGCCTACGGTCCGGCGCCGATCCATCCAAGGCGGGTCTGCGGCTGTTTACCACCCAACGGGTCATCAGCGCCCGGATCGTCCCCACGCCTACGGGGATCGTGTTGACGGGGGGCTTCTAGATGCGGGCCCTTAGGACAGGGTGGATCCCGGCGATGGTCCTGTGGATCGTGTGCGTGGGGGGGTGTGGGGCCGGAGAGATCCTCGTGGCGTCGATTCGCAACCCCCTGGGGGTGCTGCCTGATGGGACGCCTTTTTATATCACGCGGAGCTCCGCGCCCCCAGACGCACTGCTCGTGGCGACCGTGAGCTTCGAGACCAAGCCGGCCGCCGCCGAGGAGACCCTGAACGCCCTGCGGGCCAGAGCCCTGGCGGCGGGGGGAAACCTCGTGGCCAACCTCCGGTGCACCGGTGAGGGGAGCGTCCTGCGTACCAAGCGGGGCCGGGGGAGGGGGAGCTACGACGCGGATGTCACCGTGGCGACGGTTCGGTGCGAGGGGCGGATCTACCGGGTCGCCGTGGGGCGCGCGCCGCATTCGAATCGTCCACCTCCCGGCCGGATCGAGTCTCTTTAGTTATTCCAGAGGGTGTTGTCGAGGCTAGTGATCGGCCTTGATGTGCTCGATGATCTCTTGGAGACAGCGCTCGCCGTCGGGAGTGGGGACCTGACAGGTGCCTACCCTGGGGTGACCACCGCCGTTGTACATGAGCATGAGAGAGCCCACGTTGGTTTGGCAGGTGCGGTTGGTAATGGAGTGACCCACGGTGAGGACAACGTTCTGCTTGAGGCGACCCCAGATGACCCGGATGGAGATGTTGGTATCGGGGAAGAGGCTGTAGATCACGAAGCGGTTGCCGCTGACGATCTCCTCCACTTCGCGCAGGTCCAGGATGACGATGTTATCGTCTACCCGGGCGTTGGCCTTGACCATGGCCACGTAGGCTTCCTGCTGCTCGAGGTAGCGTACGGTGCGCTCCTTCACGTCGGGATTTTCGAGGATCTCCTCGGAGGTCATGGTGCGGCAGTACTGGATCATTTCTTCCATGAGCCGGTAGTTGCTGATGCGGTAGTCGTGGTACCGCCCCAGCCCCGTGCGTGCGTCCATGATGAAGGAGAGCAGGTTCCAGCCCGTGGGGTTCAGGATCTCGTCTGCGGTGAAGTCTGCGCTGTCGCTCTTGTCCACCGCCGCCATGAGGCCGGTCTCGTCCATCTTGGAGAACTTCTCAGCTCCGCCATAGTATTCGTAGATCACCCGGGCGCAGCTCGGCGCCTCCCGGCTGTCCCCTTCGTAGTGCACGTCCTTTTGCAGCTCGAGGCGTTCATCCTCGCTGGCGTGGTGGTCGAACCACAGCCCGCACCCCTCGATGTAGGGGATGTTGGCCAAGACGTCGTTCTTGTTGGCCTTGACTTTGCCGTCCTGCACATCCTTGGGATGTACGAACTTGTACTCGTCCACGATGCCGGCTTCTACCAGCAGCACCGCGCAGGCCAGGCCATCGAAGTCAGATCGGGTTAACAGCCGCATGCTGGGCTCCTTCTGAAGGGGGGTTACAGTGACTACAAACGCTACCCGAGAACCCGCTGAGTTTATCGGTCTGGAGTGGGGGGGTCAATCATCTCTAGCGGAACAGGGGTGTTTTTTTGCTTGATATCCGTAAGGTATATTATATTATTTGAGGCAAGGGTAACCTGCAGTCTTCCTCCGAAAAACTGCATTCGGGAGCAAAATCGATGCACCCGTTTGTCCGGTGCCTCGGCCCCGTCTAGAAGCGGATGTTGCCGACGACGAACATGTCCTTCTTTTTTGTCAGGCGGAGGGTGAGGGAGCGGCGGCGCTGGTTGCGGCGCCCGTAGTTGGTGTAGACGTCCACCTGGAGGGTCACGGCGCCGGCCAGCTTGGCGGCGGAGCTGCCGTAGAACTTGGCCTTGATGGTGTAGCGGCCGCGCATGGCGCGACGGATGGCGTAGACCTCCGGGCCGTATCCCTGGGTGAAGTCGCGGGTGACCATGCCGCCGATGCGGGTGCGGTTGTGTCCGTAGTAGGCCTCTTCGCCGGAGGGCTCGATGACGTGAAGGTCCATGTCGGTGAGGTCCGCGTCCCAGTTCATGACGATGCGGACGTCCATGGTCAGGCGCTTGATCAGTCGCCGATCCACGGGCAGCTTCTTCACGCCCAGGCGCCGCGCCTTGGGCAGGAGGTTGTTGAGCTCGGTGAGGGCGATGACCTCGATCTCGTTGAAGCGCTGCCACTTGTTCATGACCACCTTGGCCAGCAGCCCCAGCGCCTTCGCGTAGTCGGCTTTGGCCTGGTGTTTCCGACCGACGATCCGCCGTCGGCCGTCGGCCCGACGCGCTAGCACGAGGGCCAGATCCCGGTAGGACTGGGGCTCCTCGGGGCGCAGGGCGAGCGCCTTGCGGAACATGAGCACGCTGAGATCCAGCTTGCCGATCTGGGCCAGGCGGTGGGCCAGCACGCGGATCAGGGCGGGATTTTCCAGCTCCAACTCCGCCAGGTTCGACAGGATCCGCAGGGCGAGGCGTTTCTGATTCTTGCGCCTAAAGAAGTTCGCGCAGTCCAGATAGAAGGCGGGGGCGGCGCCGTGCTTGTCCCGCTGGGCGAGGTAGACAGCATAGCGGCGGTACAGGGGCGCCGCCCGCAGGGCCGTAATGTACGGGGTCTTGGGGTTCCACGCCTGGAGCGCGATGGAGGCCGAGCGTCTGGCGGGGGACTTGGACTTTTTGGCTACGGCTCCAGAGGAAGCGACCAGGGGTCTCAGGACCGCGCCTGAGCGCTGCACGCGTCCACGTCGGTTCCGCATCTCCTGCCGGGGAGATCGGCGTCGCCTGAAGCGTCCGGTGCTGTCGTTACTGCCGCCTGCGCCGCCGAGACCCCGGGACTTGTTCTTGGCGATGAGATGATGCCGGTACGTTCTGAGAAATCGCGTGTTGTACCAGGTCGTGCGTTTCTTCCAGAGGGCGAGCACATGGCTGAGCTTCGACGCCTCCTTCCGGCGCTTGACGCGGGCCAGTCGCCGCATGGCCGCGTCGTACTTCTTCGCCATGCCCGGCAGGCTGGCGGGGGGGCGGATCTTGTGCTGGATGTACTGCCCGAGCTGCTCGAGCACGAGCAGCGACGTGGCCGGTGTCACCAGTCCGTAGGCCTTGCCGAGGCTCGCGATGGCATCGCGGTTGCGCGCCGGGAAGATCATCAGGTCGTCGAGCTTCTTCTGGGCCCAGGCCCGTTGTAGCAGTTTGCCTCGGTGGGCGCCCTTGCGCTGGATGGTGAAGGTTTGGCGGTGGGTCACGCGAGAGCCGACGCCGTAGTTGAGGGTGACCTTGGCCACCGGCGCCGTCAGGCGACCGGCCAGTGTGAAGACGCCCTGCACCGGGACCCGCACCTTGGGGTACAGGGAGCTCACCTCAGCGCCGGTGGCGTGGGCGGAGAGGAACGAGAACGTCTCGGCGCCGATGGATCGAAGGGCCACCTTGACGTCAGTGCGGTTCAGGTTGAGGTAGGCCCCTCCGGAGCGCAGCGCCAGGTAGCGCAAAAACGAGTGGTTGGCGCTCGTAGCGGCGTTGATTGTGTATATGGGGGCGCCCAGAGCGGGGGGCTTCTCCACCCCGAAGTTCGACAGCCCATCGGAGAAGAACAGCACCAGGTCGTAGCGGCCGCGCAGGCGGCGTACGCTGCCCACCTGGGTTCCACCATCGTAGCGCATGGTGCGAAGGGCCTTCGTGAGCGCCTTGCGCTGGGCCGGTAGACGGAAATGGCGCGGCCGGTCGGCCACGTTCCGAAAGGCCACCAGGGAGATGGTCACAGGTTTGCGCAGCTTGTTCAGGTACCCGTTGAGCAGCTTGAGCTCGGCGGCGTGGGACGTCTTGGCCCGGGACCCGGACGCATCCCAATACAGGGCGATGCGGCGGGGGGAGCTGGCGACCTGGGCCGCAGCCCGCTTCACGACGTCGCGGATGGTGAAGTAGGTTTTCCCGTCGGGCCCTGTTTCCACCTGCACCGGCCTGCGCTCGATGTTCGGTAGTGATACGCGCAGGTCTCGGGTGAGCTTGACGTTTTTGAGCTTGGCGCTCGCCACGAAGCTGTCTCGCCAGGTGGTGAAGCGCAGCCCCTGGGGACCGCCGCTTTTCACCAGAGGCTTGGTGGCCGCTTTGACGACCTCCACTCGCAGGGAGAAGGCCTGGACCTTTTTGCGGAAGCTCAGGGGGAGCTGATAGATGGCGCCGTCGGCGGTCTGGTTCACGTCCGCCACGTAGCTCACGCGGATGGTGCGGGATCCCCGCGCCGGGATGGGGAAGACGCGGGTCTTGAAGTTGCGTCCCTTGGTCCACTCCACGAGACCCGGATCGATGCCCTTGCGGACTTCGGCTTCGAAGACCTGGCGGGCGCGGTCCTTGTCCACCACCACGCCGTCCACCATGCGGCCGTTCACGTCCAAGGCGTAGCCGCTCACCGTGGAACCCTGGGGCAGGGGGAAGTACAGGTCCCCTTCGTGGGATCGGTTATTGGGGTTGTAAAACGTCATGGTCATCTGGGTCTGGGCCAGGTGACCGATGATGGTGGCCCGGATGTCCACCCGGGTCAGTTGCAGCGGTACGGACCGCTTGCCCCGGCGGACCATCAGCATCGGCGGCGGCATGGGCCGGGGGATCCTGTGCCTGTGTCCGCGCCCGCGCACCGTCGAGCCGACGACGTCCCGGCTGCTTCGGGCTTCGGCCATGCCTGGGGAAAGTACAAAAGCTGCCGCAAGGAGAAGAACCAGGGATTTTTTCATGTTGAACCTCGTACGGTGATTTGCGAGCGACTCGCTGTGGGCTCGGCCGAATCGATGTGCATCGTATCAGACGCATCACAGGGGCAGAAGTTCCACCACAAGGTGTCATTCCACCACCCGCACGCTGCGGATCTCCGCTTCGAGCAGTTCTCGGGTGCTGGTTGCCCGGAAAAGATCTTTTGCACTATACTCAAAACCACACACAGCACAGCTCAGGACTCACCATGCGACGTTCTAACAAATGGACGACGACGCTCGGAGCCCCACTTTGGACATTGCTCCTGGTTGTCGTCGGCTACGCGACTCCGGTGCAGGCGCAGAACTACGAGATTCTGGACCAGCGCCTCGACACGAGCCGCAACGGCTACACGGTCCTTCGTGTCTGGGGCTCCCACTATGAGATGGGCTTCGGCCTGGGCAGCGCCTTGGCCGAGGACATTGATAGCGGCGTCTCGGAAGTACGAGCGTATACCGGTAGCGACTACGCGTCGTTGCGGGACCTCGCGGCGTCGAGCCTCTGGCTGCCGTTGGAAGTCGAGGAGGAGATCAACGGTATCGTGGCTGGGGTGCAGACCGAGCTCCCCGGCGCGTCCATCGATGTGCTCGACATCAAGGTAGCCAACGCGGCGAGCGATTGGCTCTACCTGGGCGGGTGTCGATCCCATGCGTGCTGGGGCAGCCGGGTTCAGTCGCCGACGCTCTCCCTGGCGACCCGTCGCCTCGACCTCAGCACGTACCTGGAGCAATTGCTACACCACGTGCTGTGCGCCTGGGATCCCGACGATGGCTCAGCGCGGTGGGTCAACCTATCCTGGCCGGCCATCGTCAACGTGATCACCGCGGTAAATGCCCACGGAACGCTGGTTTCGCTGCACGACTTCAACTCGGACGTCACGCAGGCTCCGGGGCTGATCACGCGCAGTGGTGCCGCGCGCTACGTGCTCACCGCAATGGCCAGCCAGTCCGTTGCCGACCACCTGACCTGGGCCGAGCAGGAGCTCGCCGACCTCGACTTGTTGACCGGTACGTTCATCAACTACTACGCGCCCGAAGGCTTGGGCGGTGTATTCACCTGCGTGTCTGGCGGACCCTGCGGTGCGGCTAGGACCCCGCAAAGCGACTATTTTGACGGAGAGGTCCTCATCACTACCAATACCCAGACCGCCGGTCACACCGTACCCGCGGGAGGGGAGTTCATGCACGACTACTATGTCGAGCCCGGTACAAAGAGCCTGTCCGACCACTTCGACCTGATGGGCACCGACGGTCTTCACCTGCTCTCGGTGGACTATCGTGGCGAGGAGGACATGACCCTCCGGTTCCATGGCCGCGGCCGCTCGGACTTCATCGAAATCGAATGGGCCTATCTCTTTGGCGACACCCAGCCCGATGGCGGGGTACCGTTGCCGGACGGGGGCACCGGCCCCGACGCCGCGACCCCATCCGACGGTGGCGATCCGGGAGTCGATGCGGGCCTCCCTGGCCCTGGTGACGAGAACGCGGGCTGCGGCTGCGCCACCGCCGATGGAACACCACCCATACCCCTATGGTTCGCCGTCGTCATGGTCATGGTCTTTGGGTTTGTCCGCCGGAGGCGTCGTTAGGCAGCGGTGCGCAGTGCGCAGGGATCGGATACGGCCTGCTCAGCGCCGTTATCTGGATGACCGGCCGGTACTGAGCGAGTCGTCCCCTCCGCTCCGAGAGCCAGATTTTGCAATCTGCCATGGGTGTTACTTGCAATCTGCCATGGGTGTTGCTTGCAATCTGCCATGGGTGTTACTTGCAATCTGCCATGTAATAAGTGTATAATCTCAGTCAATGAATAGTAAATACCTGTACAGGCGTCACGCTGAATTGCCACTGTTGGAGGCGTTGAGTGATAGTCCAGTAGTGCTGATTCATGGGCCGCGTCAATGTGGGAAAACAACGTTTGCGCGGATGACCGGAGATCCACGCGGATACGCCTTCTACACCTTTGACGAAGCCCCTCTCCTGGCGGCAGCCACTGCCGACCCGGTGGGGTTTGTCCGGGAGCTGCCAGAGCGCGTAATCCTGGACGAGGTACAGCGTGTGCCGGGGTTGTTCACTGCGATCAAGGTGGCGGTCGACCGCGATCGCCGCCCGGGTCGATTTCTGCTGACCGGCTCGTCCAACGTGCTACTCGTTCCGGCGCTCGCCGACTCTTTGGCCGGCAGGATGGAGATCCTGCGGCTCCATCCACTGTCACAGACCGAGCTGGCCGAGCACGAAGCCGATTTTCTGAGCGCCCTGTTCGAGGCTCGGTTTGAAACTCGACGCCAGGAGCCGCTCCAGGCCGACCTGGCGGAGCGCATCGTGGCGGGCGGCTATCCTGCGGCTCTTGAGCGCGGAACCCACCGTCGACGCGCTGCGTGGTATCGGAGCTACCTTGAGACAATTGTACAGCGCGACATTCGTGACGTCGCGCGAATCCGTGCACTGGACGTGCTTCCCCGGCTGCTAGAGGGGGCGGCAGGCCAAACGGCGCAACAGTTCAATCTCAACCAGCTCGCCGGCCCCTTCCAGGTCAGCCGCCCCACGATCGGCGAATATGTGGCTCTGCTCGAGCGGGTCTTTCTGCTGGAGCGTATTCCGCCCTGGCACGACAACAGGCTCCGGCGACTTGTGAAGAGCCCGAAGCTGCATCTCTGCGATACGGGTATTGCCTGCGTGCTGCTCGGCCTGACGCCGCGGACGCTGGCCGCCGACCGCAACCGGCTGGGCCCGCTGTTGGAGACATTCGTCGCGCAGGAGCTCCGCCGCCAGGCGACGGCGCTCGATGCTGAAATTCGCTTTCATCACTTCCGAACACGCGATGGCGTCGAGGTCGACCTGGTGCTCGAGCGCGACGCGCACACCCTGGCCGGCGTCGAGGTGAAGGCCTCCGCGACGGTCACCTCCGGCGACTTTCGCGGACTCCGCATGCTGGCGAACGCCACCGGTGAACGCTGGGCAGGCGGCGTGGTCCTATACGATGGCGAGCACGTGGTGAGCTTCGGAGACCGGCTTCACGCCGTGCCGATCCGTCGGCTGTGGGAGTCATAGGCCCCGAGTGCCATGCACGGGAGCGGATCCGTCTCACCCTCACCCTCAATCTGAGCTACCTCACGCGCGCAGGCTGCTACAGGCCGAAGTCGGCCAGCGTGCCGCCTCCCTGGCCCGCCGGGAACTGGTCCCCGGTGTCGAAAGACGAAGAGTCGTTGAAGTCCGTGACGAGGTCGGTTGCGGTCAGGACCTGCCCGTGGATGTCAGTGACCCGCACAGATAGCGGGAGTGTGAAGCCCGCCGTGCTCGTGGCCACCCAGGAGTTGTAGGTCTGGCGGTCAGTCGTCACCCAGGTGCTGCTCACGGCGTCCCGAATCTCGACCGAAACGATGCCGTATCGGTGGTCATGAATGAAGACCGAGTACCACCACGCGTTGCTGCCGGCCTGGTTCACCACGCGCAGGGTGTCGTTTCCGGGGCGCTCCACGAACCGCCACTGGAGACCCCCCATCACCCCACAGCTGAGCTCGCCCAGGGTGTCGAAGGCCGCCTCGCTTAGATCGAAGTGGTGCATGTCTCCTGAGCACCACTGCTGATTGCTGCCGGCCGGACACTGGTCGGTGATCATCGCCGTGATCACCGTCTCGTCCGAGCAGCCCGGCGTGGACCCGCCCCAGGAGGTCGCGCCACAGGCGTCCAACTCCACGAAGACGCCGCACACCGCCGCGTCGTTATAAAAGGCGGTGTTGGGCGCGATGATGTAGCCGTAGGGAATCGACGTCGTCGGGATCGTGCCGAACCCGCAGTTTCCGCCGTCGATTCCCTGGTAGTAGGTGATTCGCGCCTCGTTGGCCGTGAAGCCGCAGTCGGGGTCGTGACAGTCGACATCCCCGTCCCCGTCGTTGTCCACCCCGTCGTCGCAGATCAACTCGCCGCCGCTGCCGCAGCCAGGGGCGTCGTCGCAGTCCGAATCCAGGCAATCCGCCGCGCCGTCGGCGTCGTTGTCCTCCCCGTCTCCACAGCTCGCCTCGGTCCCGTGCTCGCAACCGTCCACGCCGTCGCAGTCCGTATCCAGGCAGTCCGCGTCGCCGTCGGCGTCATTGTCCACGCCATCGTCGCACGCCGTCTCCGCGTTCGGCCCGCACACCGGATCCTGGACGCAGTCCGCATCGTCGCAGTCGGTGTCCCCGTCTCCGTCGTTGTCCACGCCGTCATCGCAATCGGATTCGACGGTCGGATCACAGATTGGCTCACTGGCACAGTCCGCATCGTCGCAGTCGGTGTCCCCGTCGGCGTCGTTGTCAAAGACGTCGTCGCAGCTCACCTCGGCGCCGTGCTCGCATCCGCCCACGCCTTCACACGCGGCGTCGAGACAATCCGCCGCCGTCTCACAGGCCGGATCGCCGCCCGGGTCCGACTCGCACTGTACGAAGACGCCCAACGCGGCAAGCAGACAGAAAACACACGTGGCACGTCGTAGAATCACGTTGAACATCGTCTTACTCCTCAGGGATAGGCATCAACCCCAACACGACGCCAACTGCGTCGCACCGTGTAGTGGCCTGCACGGAACCTGTGCGACAGGGGTGTCGCGTGCCTCCTGTGGCAGGATAGGGCACTTGTCGCCTCGGTTGTTGGCGTCGTCCTTCCGTCCGACACGGTGGACTTTCAGGGCGGTGTATGCGCCATGTCCGGCGTATGAGAGATTCCTCGCTTCGCTTCGGAATGACAAGCAGTGGTCAATGGACTGGAGCGGTTGATGGACTGGAGCGGGTGGGTACGCAGGAGAGGGGGTCCTCGTCGGCGCTTCGCGTATTGCGGAGGGACGATGGGACTATGGCTAGGGGACTATGGCCGGGGGCTATGGCTAGGGGACTGTGGCTGGGGGCTATGGCTGGGGGACTATGGCTAGGGGACTATGGCTGGGGGACTGTGGCTTAGGGGCAGTTGTTTTCGTCGGAGTGGTCTGTGCAGTTGAAGACTCCGTCGCAGATGAAGGCTGAGTGGACACAGTCTCCGTTGTCGCAGGTCATCCAGCCCACGCCGCAGCCGCAGTCCGCCTCGTCGGCGCCGGTGTCGCAATCCTCGGTGCCGTCACACACCAGGTCCGTGTTGACGCATTGGTCTCCGTCTCCGCAGTCGAAGGTGTAGGCCTCGCAATTGGCCGGGAGTGTGGCGTCGGCGTTGTCATCACCGCTGGGACCACAGGCGCCCAGGAGCGCGACTACGGCGAAGATTACAATCAACGGGGAGAATGGATGGCTCATGCTTCTTGCTCCAGTGGAGCCCGATTCATGCGGGCTGTTTGTGGCGCTATTGATAGCATGGTAGCGCGTGGAGGGGATTGAGTCGAGAGGTTGGGTGCCGATCCCTAGGTCCTGTTGGGTCTGGGACTGTTGGGTCTGGGACTGTTAGGTCTGGGACTTGAAGTTGGGGCCTGAGCCACATACACTGGAGGCGCAAAAATCCAAGGGGCCCCGGGCGCCAGTGGAGTCGGCAGTGGTGGCGACAGTGGAGTCGGTAGAGAAGCAGGTGTTACCGTGAAGGATCTCAGAGTTTCAAAACCGTTTGGCTTCATTTTGTTACTGGCCGTCGGGTTCGCCTGGGCGCTGGTGCCGGGAGATGCGCAGGCGCAGTGGCCCCCGCCGGATGATGACTCCATCGATCTCAGCGACCCCCAGTACTGGCCGGACGACCCGGGCTACGAGAACCGCTGGAACTACTGGAGTTTCATCCCGGCCGACGCCGTGGCACGGGTCACGGCCTTCAGCCCCTACGAGCTGGAGCTCGGCTCGGGTTTCCACGCCGACCGCGCCTGGCAGAAGACCACCGGCGACCGGCGGGTGATCATCGCCATTTTAGACGGCGGGGTGCGCTGGAGCGACGCCGAGGTGGTGAATCAGTTCTACTTGAACGAGGCGGAGCTGCCTCCGCCGGACGCGGGCTGTGGCGGAGACGGTACGGTGCACGACGTGAACGGGGACGGCTGGCTCAACGTGCAGGACTATACTGACAACTTCGGCACCGAGCAGCCCACCACGCCCTGCGACACGCGGATCCTGAATCACAACGGCGGCAACTGGGATTCGAACGCGAACAACATCCTGGATCCCGGGGACCTCATCGCCATCTTCTCCGACGGCATTGATGACGACAACAATGGCTACGTGGACGATATCTCCGGATGGGATGTCTACGCCGACAACAACGATCCCGAGACGGATACGGACTTTTACCATGGCAAGAACACGGCCAAGCAGGCTGCCGCCCAGTCCATGAACGGGTTGGGGGACCTGGGGACCTGCCCCCACTGCGCCATCCTGAATGTGCGGGTGGGCGAGTCCTTCGTGGTGGACGTCAACGACTTTGCCATGGGCACGATCTTCGCCGTGGACGCCGGAGCGTCGGTGATCGCGGACAATCTGGGCTCATTGAACAACAGCAAGCTCTCCCAGGATGCCATCGACTACGCCTGGAGGAACGACGCGGTGGTCATCGCCAGCGCGGCGGACGAAAACAGTTACCACCACAACTTCCCGGGCACCAACAACCACACGGTCTACACCCACGCCATTCAGTTCGACAGCGCGCACTTCGGAGACGCAAAGACCTACCTGAACTTCGCCAACTGCTCGAACTACGGCGCCCAGTTGGTCCTCTCCACGCCGGGCACCCTCTGCTCCTCCGAAGCGGTGGGGCGCACGGCGGGCCTGGCCGGGCTGATCTACGCCATGGCCCTCAAGATGGATGTGCCCTTCCCGAACGGGGCTCCCAATGCCTCGGACCGCTACGGCGCGCGGCGGCTTCGGGCCGACGAGGTGAAGCAGTTGCTGACGCTCACGGCCGACGATATCTACGACCCGGCCACGGCTACGGATCCCACGCGCTACCCCACCCGGGTGGGGTGGGAGCGTCGCTTTGGCTACGGCCGCACCAACGCGGGCAACGCGGTACGTGCGGTGGAGGCCGGGCGCATCCCGCCGGTGGTGGACATCGTGACGCCGTACTGGTTCCAGCCCATCTATCCCGAGCAGAACGCCAACGTGGATATCCACGGCGAGGTGTGGTTCCGTACGGCGGACGCCAGCGGCTACGACAGCGTGGATTATGTGGTGGAGTGGGCCCCGGGCATCGAGCCCGACGACTCAGACTTCACCACCCTGGTGTCCGAGACGGGCGTCACCGAGCCGGTGTCGGGGCTGCTGGCGAGCTGGGACGTGTCCGATGTGGTCATCGACAACGGGGACGAGGGGCCACCGGACCGCATCTCCAACAAGTACATGGTGACTTTGCGTGTGCGGGTGACCACCAACTCGTCGATCTCCGAGCTCGACGGCGTGCGCGGCGAGATGCGCAAGGCGGTGCATGTGGTCCGCGACCCGGACCTGCTGCCCGGCTTCCCGGTGTTCATCGGCGCCGGCGGACTGGCCGCCCCCAAAACCGCGGACATCGACGGCGACGGAGTGCGGGACATCATTTACGCTGATAACGATGGCTACCTGAACGTCCTGAACGGGGATGGAGTCTATTTGGACGGATTCCCCGTGGCCACCAACCCGCTACCGCACCTGGATCCCGCCAATGCACTGAACCACCTGGACGCCACGGCTTTTGCCAGCGGCGACGTGGATGGGCAGGTCTACTCCTCCGTCGTGGCCACCCCGGCTGTTGCGGATCTGGACGGCGACGGCGACACCGAGATCGTAGTGGCGACTCTGGACGGCTGGGTCTACGTGTTCGATGAGGCGGGCAACCATGAGCCGGGGTTCCCGGTGGAGCTGGATCGATCTCTGGCCCTGAACCCGAGCGAGTATAGGAACATCGACAGCGGTATCTTCGCTTCCCCCGCGGTGGAGGATCTGGACGGTGATGGCGACTACGAGATCGTGGTGGGCGCCTTTGATGGGCACGTCTATGTCTGGCACCACGACGGCACCCTGGACCCGGGGTTCCCGGTGATGCTCTGGCAGGACGGTGATGAGGACTTCGGCCGGATACTGTCGTCCCCGGCCATCGGCGACATCGACGGCGACGGCCAGGTAGAGATCGTGTTGGGCTCGAACCAGGTGCGCAACTCCATGGGCTCCTTCTGGGCGCTGCACGCCGACGGCAACGCGCACTCCGGCGGTCCTTTTAAGGATGGCTTTCCCGTCAAGCTGCTCACCGTGGAGCTTCTGCCCCTCATCGGCGTGGGCGTCTTCGTGACGCCGGCGTTGGCGGACGTGGACGGCGACGGCGACGTGGAGATCTCCGTGGCCGGGAACGTGGGGCCTCCCCTGATTTACGACGGTGACGGCAACCTCTACCGCGCCATGGAGGCCGGCACCGCCTCGGTACCCGAGAAGGCCTTTGGCCCGGGGTCGCCCTCGGCGGACATGCCCTTGCAGGTGATCTTCACCAGCCCCGCCTTCGGCGATCTGAATAACGACGGCCGGCCGGACCTGGTTCAGGGCGCCGCCGGTCTGCTCGTGGCGGCGACCTTCGCCCAGGGTGGCGAGCGTCTGGAGTTCGACCACCTGATCGGCGCCTGGGACGCTCGGAGTGCGCGGTTCCTCCACGCCTTCCCGCAGATTCAGGACGATTGGCAGTTCTTCCTGCAGCCCATTGTCGCGGACGTGGACGGTGACGATCTGCCCGAGGTCATCAACGCTTCGGCGGGCTACTACATTCGCGCGTACAATCGATACGGCCGGCAGCCCGACGGGTGGCCCAAGTTCACCGGGGGGTGGATTGGCTCGGCGCCCTGCGTGGGCGACATCAACGGCGATGGGTTCCTGGACCTGGTAGCGTCCACCCGCAACGGGTGGCTGTTCGCCTGGTCCACCGCCGGTCGGGTGGACGGACGCGTGGACTGGGAGAGCTTCAGCCACGACAACCGGAACACCGGGAACCTGGAGACGCCCCTGGACCAGGGGACCCGGGAACTGCCATGCGACGAGGACATCGACGACGATGGCATCCCCAATACCCAGGACACGGACATCGACGGCGACGGCGTGGCCAATGAGGACGATGACGACGTGGACGGGGACCTGGTGCCCAACGACTGGGACTTCGACGACGACGGTGACTGCGAGCACGACGACATCGACGAGACCCCGCAGGGTCCCCTGGGGCCCGTGGACGCGACTGACAACGACGGAAAAGGGTGTGGCTGTGGGGCCGGCACGAACCCGGACACGGGGTTGCCCCTGGTGCTGGTGTTTGGGCTGTTGGCGTTGGGTGTGATCCGCCGACAGAGCAAGAGGTGACATGGTAGCCACTGACGATCTGGACCCCCAGGTAATTCTTGTCGTGGGGGAGGCCGACCTGGTCTCCGACTTTCAGCAGCACTTCGCCTCTCGTGGAATGACCGTCAGGTTCGCTGAGGACCCCGGCGCCGCGCGGGGAGCTGTGGCGGAGCGGCCTCCCCGGCTGGTGGTGATCCCGGTGGAGGGCGTCTTCAGACTGCTGCTCGAGGCCTGGGCCCAGGGCGGAGGGGCGCCGGCCGACCTGGTCATGGGCCTCGTGGAGCACCCCTCCAACGCCGGCCCGCCGCCCAAGAGTGTGACCCGCACCGCGCGCAAGGGGCATCCCCAGGAGATCGTCTCTCTGGCTGAGCTCATGCTGCGGTCTGGCGCGGCGCCCGAGAAGCCCGCCGCTCCTCCGGTGCCCGAGAAGTCCGCCGCTCCTCCGGCGCCCGAGAAGCCCGCCGCTCCTCCGGCGCCCGAGAAGCCCGCCGCTCCTCCGG
>JAOZUO010000006.1:26858-63919 GCA_029938605.1 Deltaproteobacteria bacterium
GCGCCCGAGAAGCCCGCCGCTCCTCCGGCGCCCGAGAAGCCCGCCGCTCCTCCGGCGCCCGAGAAGCCCGCCGCTCCTCCGGTGCCCGAGAAGCCCGCCGCTCCTCCGGCGCCCGAGAAGCCCGCCGCTCCCCCGGCGCTCGAGAAGCCCGCCGCTCCCCCGGCGCTCGACAAGCTCGACGCTCTCCTGGATACCGACAACCTCGACGCTCTCCCGGAGACCGACGAGTCTGAGTCCATCTGGAACAAGCCCGGTGGTGTCCTCAAGAACCTCAATCCGGAGATGCTCGCGGGCGATGACGCGGACGGCGACGACGGGGACGACGGGGACGACGATGGCGATTTTGGCCCCGACCCCTCCCGGGTGAGCGACATCCGGAGTCTGGGTATTGCCGTGCGCATGGCCAAGGCCTCCCACTCATCGGACGACACCAAGGCGCCGGCCCCGACCCCGTCGATCAACCTGTCCCACGCCGGCGGGGATGACGAGGAAGGAGAGGGGGACAAACCGGCGGGGATCACCGATGCCATGTCTCTGCTGCCCCAGGCGCGGGCCGCTGAGTCCGAAGATGAGACCATCGCCCGACTGTCGGCTGAGCGTGCCGCCCAGCCCGTGGATGGGCCTATGACGGTGCGAGATCCCACGGCGCCCATGAAGGTGTATGAGGCCCTGGTGGTCCACAAGTCCCGCAAGGGGCTGATTCTCATGGTGGTGGCCGTGGTCGTGTTGGTGGCTGGTGGGCTGGCCGCTTACCTGCTGCTGCGATCCAAACCCAAAGCCGGGGCCGGGGCCGGGGCCGGGGGAGGTAGCGCGGCTCAGGCCGGCAAGATCGCCAAAACCCAGCGCCCCAAGCGTGGACTCCACGAGGACCACTTTGCCGGGACCATCGCCCAGTTGCCCCAGACGGTCACGGCCCTGGACGTGGACGTGAGCGACGAGTTTCTGAACCGGAGCGTGCCGGAGCTCGATCCCTACATGGAGCTGGCGCTCAAGCGACTGTCGAGCCGCAAGAGACGCAAGACGCTGATGGATCGGGGTTTGAAGCTGCTCGGCTGGGAGCGGTACCCCGAGGCGCGCCGATTTCTGAAGCGGGCGGTAGGGATCAAGGATGGGCCAGTGGCCCGCGCGGCACTCTCACGAGCCTACGAAGGGCTCGGGCGTTTCTGGATGGCCATCGCGCAGCTGCGCCGGGCTCTCAAGCGAGACCCCAAGAACGACGCCTACCACATGCGGCTCGGTCTTCTCTACTTCAGGGAGGACAAGAAGAAGAAGGGTTGCAAGGAGCTCAAGCGCGCAGCGAAGCTGAACAAGAGCCACCAGGGGCTGGTGGTCAAGCACTGCGGGAAGGGGAAAAAGAGGCGACGCAGGAGAAGGAGGCGTCGACGATGAGCAATTACCTGCGAAAATCCCTGGTACTCTTCGCCGGCCCGGTGGTCGTCTGTGGACTCTTGCTCGGTTCGGCCTGTGCCAAGAAAGACACTGACGCCCGTATCTTCGAGAAGTGTTCGCCGGACAAGCTCTGCGTCGAGCCCAACATCTGCCTTTCATTTACCGAAGACCCCAAGCGCGGCTGCTGTATGAAGATTTGCAGCAAGGACGCTGAATGCCCCAAGGGGTTGCGGTGTACCGGTCGTCATCAGAAGACCTCGGGCGCTGTGGAGGAGTACTGTCGCAAGCCGGTGGTGGGGCTCGGGGACGACTGCAGCAAGCCCGGCAAGGGCTGCGAGGTCGGGCTGCGTTGCTTCAAAGGCAAGTGCCAGCGGGTCTGTAAGACCGACGCGCAGTGCTCTGACAAAAAGACCCGCTGCGTCCCCATCCGGGTGGACTCCGTCACTCCCTCGCAGCAGAAGCACCTCTTCTCCGTGTGCCTTGTGGCGCGCCGGTACCTGGGTCAGGCGTGCGCGGACGTGGGGCCCTTTTGTAAGAGGGGCTTTTTCTGTTACGACAAGAAATGCCTTCAGGGATGCAAGAACGACGCCGGGTGCGGCAAGAAGCGTATCTGCGACGGGAAGCTCTACCTCGGCGCAGGAGCGAAGAAGCGCGCCAAGTCCAAGGCCAAGCCCGATCGACTCTTCTGCCGAAAGACCGCCAAGAAAGGGCGTCCCTGCCACCACAATCTACACCTCTCCTGTGAGCGCGGGCTCACCTGCGTCAAGTTCCACTGCCGGAAGGTGCGCACCGTGGGCCTGGGCCGGGAGTGCAACCCGGATCGCGCCGTGTACTGCAAGAAGGGGTCGGTGTGCTTCGAGTCCGCGTGTCGCCGCACCTGCTTGAGTGATGACGACTGCCCTCGCGTCCGGGGCCCCAAGGGCAAAAGGGGCAAGGAGCTCGAGTGCCACGAGAAGCTCCTACGTAAGCGCAAGGTCATGATCTGCATCTGAGGCTCCACACTCTCCTTCAGCCTTCAGCCTTCAGCCGGTTACCTGCCGTACTGTGAAAATTGGGGATTTCCGGGGTTGACATCTTGGATCCGTGAACTATTACAATAAATGTAGAATGAGTCGTCAGGGGTTTCGCAGGCCATGAGAGTGGGGGAGGTTCCATCTACGTCGGCGGAGTCGGAGCACTGGAGGTCGTGAGATGAGTGGCGAATATGTATTGATTCTAGGTAGTAACACTCTTGAGCGAGAGGTCCTCACCGGAATGCTCCACAGCGAAGGCTATAGGGTGTTCAGCACGGATAGTCCCCAGACCGCCCGGAAAATTATAGTTAGGTTCCCGGTTGATGCTGTGCTTGTCGATCGCGGCTTCCGCGCCGATGAGACCCTGGCCTTCCTGGCCTTTGTCCAAGCACACCACCCCGAGGTGGCCCGGGTCCTCATGACCCCCGATCCGCAGTCACCGCAAGCCATGCGCGCCATGGGCTTGGGTCACACCCACACCCTGCTGCTCAAGCCCATCATCGAGTCCGAGCTCATGTACGGCCTCGGTCGCGCCCTCCGCAAGGCCCGCGTCTCCCCCCAACCCGCCTCTCCCGAAGACGACTCCTTCCCCCTGGTCCGTTTCTTCAACCGCGTAGAGCTTGGCCACGCCTGAACAGTAGAGACAAACGGCCGGAACTACCTTGACGTGATTGGGCCTGGCGAATGATACTTTGAGGACCCCTGGCGAGGCAATCCCAGGATTCGAGGATGTGTCATGAGAACTAGCGTATTTGTGTTGGGGTCCTTTGTGGCGTTTGGCCTGGTGGCCTGCACTCCGGTGCGGAGCAACATCACGAACACGGACGCGGACGTGAACGTGGACAACGACGGGGACGGCTTCACCATCGCCCAGGGGGACTGCGATGATGAAAACCCGAACGTGAATCCCGATATGCCGGAGTACCCCTCCAACTATATCGACGACAACTGCGATGGGTTCGTGGATTCGGACTTCGATGGAGACGGATATCCCGTCGACCAGGGGGACTGCGACGACGAGGATCCCACGGTGTATCCCTACGCGCCTGAGGGCGGAGCCCCAGGGGAATTCATGCCCGATGGTGTGGACAACGACTGCGACGGCATCGTGGACAACCACTTGCCGTCCTACGACGATGACGGGGACGGGTACACCGAGAATCAGGGGGACTGCAACGACGCCGATCGTAACGTCAACCCCGGCGCCATGGATGTGGCCGACAATGAGATCGATGAGGACTGCAACAGCATCGTGGACGACGGGGCCATCGAGTCCTGCGACGCCTCCCTGGTGATGGACTCCGACGATCCCTGGGACGCGGCCAAGGCCATGGGGTTTTGCAAGCAGGCGTACTATGACGACGGCCTGGAGGGCTTCCGGGCGGAGTGGGGGGTCCTCGAGGCGAGGTGGATTCTGCCCGACGGCACGGATCCTTCCACCGTGTCGAACTTCCACATCGGCCACGGTATCTTGAGCCAGTTCGGGCCGGAGACGACCCACCGCGAGGGCAGCAACCTCCTGGTGCTGTCATCTGGGGCCGCGCGGACGCCTGCGGACCCGGGCTACATGAACCCCGCGGGATTCAGCAAGGGCTACGGATCCGGTACGCCCTATGGCTACCAGCCCACGTCCCCCAACTGTACCTTCCCGCCGACGACGGGATCGCCCTATGATGGTGTGGCTCTGGAGCTGGTGGTGCGGGTTCCCACCAACGCCCGGAGCGCCTCCTTCGACTTTAACTTCTTCACCTACGAGTTCCCAGTCTACATCTGTGACACCTACAACGACTACTTCGTGGCCATGATTGACCCCATGCCCGCGGGCCAGACGGACAACAACATCTCCTTTGACTCGGGGGGCAACCCCATCAGCGTCAACAACGCCCTGCTGCAGGTGTGTACGCCGCAGAGCGCTGGGGGCATCAACTTCACCTGTCCCCTGGGGACGTCCATGCTCACCGATACGGGCTTCGAGGCGCACGCCGCCACGGGCTGGCTGCAGACCACGGTATCCATGGACGCCACGAGCCTGGGGGGCGTGCAGATTGTGACCCTGCTGTTCGGCGTGTGGGATTCGGGAGACGGTGCGCTGGACAGTACGGTGGCCATCGACAACTGGCAATGGTCCGTGGACCCCGCCAGCGGCTCCACCGCGCCGGTAAATTGACCCCGGGGGTCGCACCACCGACCGGCGTTTGGGACGTACTTGCTGAGAGTCACTTGCTTCGCTAAACTCAGGCGGATCGGTAACCCTCTAGGAAAAGACGGAGAACGGACATGAAAAAGATCCTCCTCGCAGCGCTCATCGCGGTCTTCGGCCTCGGTGGCGTCGCCGCCACCACGGGCTGTAAGGTCAAGCGGAAGAAGCACAAGAGATGGAAAAAGGACAAGCGCTACAAGCGGGACAAACGCTACAAGCGGTATAAGCGCGATAAATGGGAGAAGAAGCACAAGCGGAAGGCCGAGCGGGTCAAGCTCAAGGAGTTCTTCGGCGACAAAGAGAACAAGTACCTCGACTATGTGCCCATCAAGATCGGCCAGAAGCGTTCGTCAGCCAGGAGCTGGTTCGGCAAGAAGGGCAAGCGCAAGTTCAAGTGTGAGGATGGTAAGTACAGCGTTAAGGCGCGGTACGACGACGACGACAAGGTCAAGGAGATCAAGGTCAACTTCGACATCGACAAGGAGACCATCGTCTCGTTGGCGAAGAAGAAGTGGGGCAAGATCACAAAGAAGAACGACAAGCGCATCAAGTGGGTGACCGACGAGCTGAAGATCATCGTCAAACGCAAGGGCGGGTTGACCAAGCTGAGCATCAAGAAGAACAAGAAGAAAAAGAAGGTCGACAAGGACGGCAAGAAGGTCGACAAGGACGCCAAGAAGGGCGACAAAGACGCCAAGAAGGGCGACAAAAAAGGCATGCTCCCGGCTGCCGACGACGACGACGACGACGATGACGACTAGCCTCCCTTGGCACCGTCATTCCCGCGAAAGCGGGAATCGTCTTGTAATCACTGCCTAAACAAGAAGGTCCCCGCTTTCGCGGGGCCTGCCCTCGAGAAATCGGGGGATGACCAAGCCGTTTTCAACACTTGCGAAATGGGGGATGACAGGGCCGTTTTCTGCATTCCCGAAAGCGGCGCCCTTACCCCCTATGTTGACGTAGGGTGCGGGCCTCCTGGATCCTCCGGTAGACCTTGCAGTGGTAGCAGGGGATCTGGGCGAGGGGGGGCCGGGTACCGGTGATCATCTGCTTGGCGTAGGTGTACTTCCAGCCGCGCAGGGTGTTGCCCAGGCCCTGTTCGAAGACATTGCCGTAGTCCCCGAACTTGTTCACACAGCAGCCCAGGAGCTTTCCGTCCCAGTTGATCTGCGGCGAGTCCCACATCTGGGTGCAGGCGAAGCTGTAGGGCCGCTGGGTGCGTTCCACGAACTCGTCCCGGGAGGCCACTTGAAGGCCGCTCTCCCGTCGTACGAAGTCGGTGTCGATGACCGGCGAGTAGTGGGGGCTGTGGTTGAGCTTGGGACGGAAGGTCATGTCGAGCTCGGCGGCCAGCCGTCGCGCGACGGGCAGCTCGTGCTCGTTGTGACCGAAGATCACGAACTGCCAGGAGAGCTTGGGCAGCGCGGACCGGTACTTCGCCTTGTACTTGTTGATGCGCCGGATGTTGCGGAGGACCTTGGCGAGCTTACCGCGGCGACGGTACTCGTGGTAGGTCTCCTGGCTCGCGCCGTCAATGGACATGGAGAGGTGGCCGAAGCGGTACTTCACCAGGGCCTCCGCCATCTCTTCGGTGAGCAGGTTCAGGTTCACACCGTTGCTCGCCTTGAGCCGCACGTTTTTTTCGTGGGAGTAGCGGAGGATATCGATGATCTCCGGGTTTAAGAATATCTCGCCCCAGTTCGACAGCTCTACTCTGCGGATGTCCGGGTTTTCGTCCAGCAGCATTTTGTAGTCGGCGAAGGGCAGCGAGCCCCAGCCCACGATTCCCTCCCGGTTGATCCCCTTGGCGGTGGAGCACTTCTGGCAGCGAAGCTGGCACTTGGTGCAGGCGTCTATCCGGATGGTGCGGCCCCAAGCCCGGTTGGCCACCTCCACGGCCGCGTCATACAGGCGGGGGACCTGCCACTCCAGCAGCACCATGTGCCCCAGGGCCGAGCCGGCTTTTTTTGCGGATATTTGCCACTTTTTGATGTGATTTCGCATAATTCAGTGAAATTTTGGTGTTCAAAGCTGACAATGCGGGTCAAGTCTGTTTTACTACGTTGCCCTTCGACACCGCTGGGAAGAATATACAGATGACCAACTTTCGTTGCTTTCGAATCCAGATCCTACAGCCCTGTCAGGGCAAGTGTCGTTACTGCGCTACTCATAAGAAGAACAAGCTCTTCGCCACGCTGAAAAGCGACGGGTACGCCGAGCAGGTGCACCGCTTCTACCGCGATGCGGTGGCGCACTTCAAGCCCAGGGAGCTTTTCGTGTCCGGTGGCGAGCCGATCCTGGCTCCCGGCATTGGTCGCCTCATGGCGGAGATGGCACCCCATGTGGAGCGGATCCACTTCTTCACGTCCTATCAGTTCAACGAGGCGCGACGGGAGCGTCTGGATCTGGAGGGCATGCCCTGGGACAAGGTGGTGCTGACTCACACCATTCTGTACTTCCACGCCCAGGAGTGGGAGCACATGAGCCGGGGCTTCCCCTTCCAGACGTACGTGGACAACATGAAGCACCTGGGCCGCATCGCCCAGCGCAAGTGCTACAAGTTCATCCTGAACCATCCCAATGCCCCCGAGGAGCTGCGAAGCTTCCTGACCGAGATCCAGCCCGACGAGACCTGCACGCTCCGGTGGAAGCTCATGAACCAGCAGGGGGGTCAGGGGTTCAACGTCAAGGAGATCTCCAAGTCCCGCACCGAGGTGCTCGAGCGGCTCGAGCAGTGGACCGACATCGTGAGCGACTTCGCCAAGGACGCGAAGATTCCCGTGGACAAACGGATCACCGGATCCGAGGTGCTCAGTGGGTCGGGCGGCAAGGCCGATGTGGAGCTGTGCCCCTACCGTCAGAAGCCCGAGGAGCTGCGGTTTGCCTTCTACAAGGTCAAGGGCGGAGTGCCGCTTCTTCAGTACCGCTTTTGTCCGCATTTTCCCTCAAAATTCCGGTATATTCACCGAGTTGGCGAGGACAGCTTTGCCGACATCCGAAAGGCCTTTGATGACGGCGAGTACCACCGTCACTGTGATCGCTGCCGGCTCCATCTCTACGCCGCCTAGACGTCGGTTTGAGTGGCTTGTGGCGCCCCTGATCTCAGTACGAGGTTTTCGCTAGGTCCCGACGACCGAAACGCTTAGAGTGTGCTAATCGCGCATCCGAGCGCAGATCCAGACTGAGTCATCGACGAAGAAAGAGTGTATGGAAGCTCCCAGTACCCACGGACGAGCGATGCCCGGACCGGTCGAGAATCGGCCCCCGCGGCGTTTGCGAATCATGCTCATTCTGCCGGAGTTTCCGCCGGCCATTGGTGGAATGCAGACCCACGCGGTCTACCTGACCCAGCATCTTCAGCGGCAAGGGCACGAGGTCTGCGTCTACACCTATCAGGGCGCCACGCCTTACAAGATGGGGGCGGCCGAGCAGTTCGATGCGGAACTGACCTTCCCCGTACACCGGGTCATGAGTCGCATCGGTTACTGGCACTCCGTGGGGCTTCTGGTGGCCGCAGCCGATCAGTTTCGGCCGGATCTCATTTACAGCAGCACCACTTTTTATGGGCTGTTGGACAAGCTATGTGACGTGCCGGTCATCTGCCGCTCGGTGGGCAACGACGTGATGCGGCCGTGGATCGCCTATCCCTTCCACGCCGCCTCGAAGATGCTGAGCAACTGGCGCCTCGAGGAGCCCCTCTACGACTTCTTCCGTAAGCTGGAGACCCCCGAGCTCGTGGAGACCATCTTTCGGGACCGGCGGGTGAAGCTCATGAGCCTGGCCGCGAGGTCGGCCACCCGGATCCTCGCCAACAGCAAGTTCACCAAGGATCTGCTGGAGGTGGAGGCCGGCTGCCAGAGTGACCGGGTGCAGATCCTGGTGGGCGGTGTGGAGACGGATCTGTTCTGGAACGTGCGCAAGAACGGCTGTCATGACATTCGGGACCGTCTGGGGATCCCGCGGGATCGATTCCTCCTCAGCACCATCTGCCGACTGGTGGACAAAAAGGGCGTGGACTTCCTGATCCGGGCCTTCGCGTCCTTCCACCCACACCGGCGCAACTGGCATCTGATGATTTGCGGCAACGGCCGCCGAGCCCAGCGGTACGAGCGGCTGGCCCGCTCCCTGGGCATCGCCGATCGGGTGACCTTCACCGGGCCGGTGCCCCACACCGACATCCACAACTACTTCGGCATCACCGATGTCTTTGTGCTGGCGAGCCGCGTACATCGGCACGAAGCCACCGGGCTGCGGGACGCCGAGACCATGGGGCGGGTGCTCTGCGAAGCCAACGCTGCCGGCGTTCCCGTGGTGGCGGCCAACAGCGGAGGCATCCCATCGGTGGTCACCCACGGCGAGAACGGGCTGCTGTTCAACGTCGATGACGCCGAGGACCTGCTCCGACAGCTCCAGCACATCCAAGACCAGCCGGACCACGTGGAGCAGATGCAACGCACGGGACGGCACCTGGCGCGTACCCGCTTCGACTGGTCCGTGGTTCTCGCTCACCACGAGACCGCGTTCCTCGAAGCCCTGGACCAACGCGCTGCCAATAACAACGGCAACGGCAACGGCACGTACGCCGGCAATGGCAATGGCAACGGCACGTTCGCCGGCAACGGCAATGGCAACGGTCGCGCCCGCGCATCCTTCGCCCGCAGCCTCATCCAAACCCTCGCCCGCCCTTTTAGTTAGTCCTGAGATCCCTCACCGGGGTTGCTTGGAAACAACCCCAAAGAGGCATCATTGCCATGTCTCCAGTCGTTTCTCCACCGCGCTCAGTGCCCAACGCGCACGTCGTTTTTCGGCGACCAGCGGCAGCAGGTAGAGCAAAGTGTAGGCGATTAGCGGTAGGATCATGAATGGAGCCAGCATCACTGGTGAGATGATTTCTCCGGAAGTGAGCGCAATCAGTAGACCGACTTCCCAGGCGGTCATGAATGCGACCAGGAAGACCATCGGACCGACGGGCGCTCTGGCGGTGAAGGTCGCGTCGCCTCCGGCCCATCGTAGCGAGCACTTCAATGGAAACATCGTGTGCAGCTGAATGCTGAACATCGGGAGGCGGTACAGGAAAATCACCTCGTTGTCGGCGACGACGCGAATCGCTGCACGGCCTACCTGCACGGTTTCTCCAACGTTGCTTCCCGTCGCGGATAGGATCTGCGCACTCTTGGAAGCCATCGTCTCACGTTCTCGAGGGTGTAGCGGCCCTGCAGGCGCAGACCAAGCAGAGCGGGCACATTCGATGCCTCGAAAATTGGATCCGCCCGGCGCTTGGGGCTTTAGAGCGGTCATAATGAGTGGACTTCGTTTTCAAGTGAGGTGCTTATGACCGGGTTGTGGGGTGAAATGGCCAATACCGGGGGACTTGGCGGGTCCAAGTGTCCCCATGGTTGCCGTTCGGGCCCCCAAAGCGGTCATATCCACTGCACTTCGTTTTCAAGTATGGTGATTGTGGCCGGAAAATTGGGTGCAACGGCCATGCTTCTAATTTCTCCCCAGGGACGTGGTAGGCGTAAACGCACACGCTCCTGGTTGGCGCGGATCCCTGGCGAGGTCGCGAACGCTCGGGCAGCGCTCATCTTCTTTCTGATCGAAAGAAAAACCGACGCTGCACATACGTGGGCGGTTTCACCCAGCGTTTGTGCCTGCGTCCCACACTCGGAGGATCGGGCGCCGGGCTCCATGGACATTGACGAGCCTGGTGGGCACGGGATATCGTCTGGATTCATTGGATGAAGGAGCTGCAGATGAAGTGTCCTAAGTGCGAGAAGGAAATGAAACCCAAGAACTACGGAGACGTCGAGGTGGATAAGTGTCCCGAGTGCTCTGGGTTTTTCTTTGATCAGGGCGAGCTGGAGACGTTGATGGCCGGCGGCGCCGACGGGGTCAAGGAGATCGAGTATACCGAGCTGTCGAACAAGCAGGACATGATGATCGGATCGTGCCCGCGCTGCGGTGTGGATATGGAGCCGTACCTCGGTCCGGGCAACCTGCGCATCGATCGCTGCACGAAATGCAGCGGCGTGTTCTTGGACCAGGGGGAGTTCGAGGAGTTGGTCTCTTCCTAGCGGGCGACCGAGCCTGTGCGATGATGGGTTCCGGGAGGAGCAGGACCATGGTGCGTTGGAACGCGGTGGTGTTGGGGGCGGTTTTTTTGTCGGTCTGGGCTTATGGCTGTGAGCCGGCGGATAAAATCGGTGATGACGCCGCGGGGCAGGGGGACGCAGCGGTGGGCGTCGATGGGGGTGCGGACGGAGCGGGTCAGGGGGACGGGGCGGTGGTCCCCGATGGGGAGGTGGTGATCTGCGAGACCAACGCCGACTGTGACCACAGTGGGGACACGGACTGTCGCACCAACACCTGTATGGAGCTCACGGGTCAATGTCAGGTGGTCAACCAGCCCGAGAACACCGCCTGCCAAGATGGGGACTCCTGCACGGACGGCGACTTTTGCCGGGTCGGCGAGTGTGTGGGCGCCGAGGCGTGCTGCGGTGATGGGCTGGACAATGACGGCGACGGGCAGAGTGACTGCGACGATTCGGACTGCGCCACCGAGCCCGTGTGCGACGGGACCTGTCCGGTGGTGCCTGTCCCGGCCACGGTTCCCGAGGCGCCTCTGCCGTCGGAGTCGCCGGCGGGGACCTTCGAGACGGTGAACGTCGGGGGCTTCACCGACGACTACGTGTACAACTCGTCCCACGGGCTGAAGGTGGGGACCCGCCAGCAGTGGGGCGGCACCATCATCTTTTACGGCATGGACAACGGCAGCCCGGGCCAGAACACCACCAACACCATCGACGCCAACGACACGGGGCGTGAGGTGCAGGTGGCCTTTTATGACCCGGACCGACAGATGCAGAACTGTGCCTGGAACGCCTCCTGCCAGTCCACGCCCACCACCTGTCCTTTCTCCATTACGTACCTGGGCTGGAACCCGGTCCAGGGGGGGAACCGCTGCAACAACGGTTCGGGCGTTGAGGGCGTGGATATGACCGATGGCGTCCTGGGTGTGACCACGGTGCCGCTTTTCTGGAACCCGAACTGGGACCGTCAGGATTGCAGCGACGAGGCTTGCGACGATCCGACTCTCAACGAGCGGGTGTCCGACGTGCGGGTCATCCAACGGTTGCGCTTTGTGCGCTACCACGTGGTGGAGCTCGACTACACGGTGATCAACCTCTCGAGTCTTTCCCACGCCGCCACGGCCCAGGAGTTTCCCACGGTCTACACGGCCAATGGCAACCAGGGTCCCGACCTGTGGCGGCTCTTTGCGTCCACCGGCGCCGAGATCGTCATCGACACTCCGGCCAACGACGGCTTCTTCTGGAAGCCCTTTTCTAGCCCCGACGGCTGGGTCTCCATGCAGAACGACGCCCTCAATTACGGCGTGGGTATGTACACCGAGAACAAGCTCTCCGAGTGGCAGGGCTGGCAGCTCCGGTCGTTGCCCTTTAATAATTTCCGACCGGTCTTCTCCTTTGGTATCCCGGCCCTGGGGACCATCCGTGCGCGGTCGTATCTGATCCTCGGCGGGCAGGGTACGGTCACCGCCGAGGCCCAGTGGCTGGACGCGAACCTGCCGCCCTTCGGCGTGCTGGATTCTCCCACACCCGACCAGACGGTGGCCGGCGTGTTCAACCTGTCGGGGTGGGCCTTGGACAACAAGGGCGTCACCGGGATCACGGCCGTGGTGGACGGCGTCACCGAGATCGGGCTGACCTACGGCAACAGCCGTCCGGACGTGTGCGCGGTGTGGCCCGGCTACGCAGACTGCAACGCGGTGGGCTACCTGGGCACCATCGACGCGGCCACATTGACTACCTGCCACCACCTCATCGAGATCGAAGCCACGGACACCGACGGCAACACCCGGGTCATCGCCCGGCGCCGAATTGTCGTCTCGCCCTAAGGCGGCTGGCGCCTAAGCGGCGACTAGAAGCTCAGCGCGGGGTAGGAGGGCGGGGCGGGGTAGGCATAGCCTGGGCCGGTGAGCAGCTCCTGAATATCGTAGCCCTGGAACTCCAGGATGGTGGCGGGGAACTTGCCGATGGCCACGTACATCAGGCCCCGGGCAGGGACGAAGACTACCGACTGCATGGCGCCGTTGTTGGCCAGGGTGGCGCCGCCGTCGGCGAGACCCGGATCCAGGTACTCCTGGAGGCAGGGGTCGTAGGTGTCGCGTAGGATGGCGATGGCGCCCTCCACGTCCAGTCCGCCGTACTTCGTCTCGACGCCGTCGGGCTGCACGAGCTGGGTGAGCCGTTCGAGACGGTTCCAGCTCGAGGTGCACTCGGGTTCGGGCTCCTGGGTGGCCTCCATGTCCGGATGGAGGAAGTGGTTGGTGGCGAGCAACACGCCGTCGGTGGACAGGGTCCGCGCGGCCATGGAGTTGGCGGTCATTTCGAAAGCCGCCGCTTTGTCGCCCGGGCCGTCGCTTATCACGAGGGTCTCCACCGAGGCGTGGTCCTGGGCCTCGAGGAAGGCCTGGGCCTCCTCCAGGGTAGTGGCGGTGCGCAGTATCTCCCGCACCATCTGAACGTGGCTGCGTCCTTCGCGGGCGATCTCCGAATCCAGGGGCGAGCTCACCTCGTTGGAGGCCACGGCGATGCCCGCGGCGTTCATGCCCGTGTAGGGGCTCATGTTGGCGGGGAAGCCTACAGCCACCCAGGGGATGCCGTCGTCGGGCTCGCGCACGAAGATCACCGGGTTCTGCTCGATGAACTCCACCACCCACCAGTCCAGGTTGCGGCCGTGGATGAGGTCTCCGGTTTGGGTGGCCGCTCCTGAGGCCACGAACTGGCTGCAGCCCAGCCCCTCGAGCTTGAGGACGTCCGCGATGATGTCGCCGTAGTTCAGGATCAGGCACTCCTGGAGGGTCCAGGCCCCGTCCAAGCCGTCCACCATGCCCTGGCACTCCTGGAGGGTCGCCTCGTAGGAATACTCCTCGGCCACCTCGTCCAGGTGCAGGGTGCCCGCGACGTCCAGCATCGTGGAGAACATGATGTCGTCGTCGATGAATTCCCGGCCGACCAACAGCTCGTCGTAGAGCAGGTCCGCATGCTGCAGCCCCATCTCGTAGGGGGTGCCCCGCAGCCAGACCACCTTGATGTGGTCACGGGGCTCGGCGTCCCCCTTAGGTCCGGTGTCTGCGTCCGAGCAGGCGGCGCTGGAAGAACATAGCAATATCGCGACAAACAGGTTGGGAAACCGGGGGAACATGAATCGCAAGGCCGAACCTCCTGTCCAAGGATTATTCGCTATTTCATAGCTGCGGGTGCTGACCATAGCACGATGATGTCCAGAGCCGTGCTATAGGTTTTGCCAGGAGAAGCACATGATCCACTATTTGAGACCCGTTTTCATGGGCCGGTTGGTCGTCCGGTTGGTCGTCGGGCTGGTCGTCGGGCTGGTCCTAGTCTTGGTTTTGGGCCTGGCGGCCCCAAGCGCCGAGGCTGCGCCCCAGCATCGCACCATCACCGTGCGTACAACCGAGCAGCTCGTGCGGGCCATTGGCTCGGACCGGACCATCCGGGTGATGCCCGGGACCTACCTGCTCACCGACGCGGCCGGTCAAGGGAGCAGCCACGTCTCCTGGAGCAAGCAGTACGACGGGAAGCAGCTCGATGTGAGCAAGGTCAAGAACCTCAAGATCGTGGGGGTGGGGCGCAAGCGGCCGCGGCTTTTGGCCCGGCCGAGGTACGCCTGGGTGCTCCGCTTCGTGGCGTCGAAAAACGTGACCCTGGATAATCTCGTGCTGGGCCACACCGTGGCCGGCGGCTGCATGGGGGGCGTCGTGGCCATGGAGCGCACCAAGAAGGCGCAGATCCTGCGCTGTGATCTTTTCGGTTCGGGGACCATCGGCGTCCAGCTCAATCGCGTGTCGGGGTTTGTCATGGACCGCTCGGTGATCCACGGCTGCACCTACGGCATCTTGACGATCAAGCGGTCGGCCGGGGCCCTGTTTAAGCGTTCCACCTTCCGGGACAACAAGGAGTTCGATCTCATCGAGGTTCAGCGCAGTCGCAATGTGCGCTTCGAGGGCTGCACTGTGACCGGCAACCGCACGGGGCGAAACCACGGGTACGCCCTGTTCAAGCTGGATCGCGCGTCCAACGTCATCATCCAGGGTGGCGCCTATCTCAAGAACACCATCGACACCTTCGTCAATCGTCCCAAGCGTTTGAAGGTTCTCGGCGCGACGAAGCTGAAGCAAGCCATCTCCCGGCTCATCAATCGGCCGGATCCGCAGTACAACCAGATTTACCGCGTGGTGCGGTACCGCAAGTGGGTCGTTACGGCCACCCAGGCGGGCATCGTCTTTCTGGACGCTCGCACGGGCAAGGTGGCGCTCCTCAAAAAGGCGTACATCTCCCTGTCTCTGTTGGTGGTGGGCAAGCACCTGTGGGTGGGGACCTACCGCCGCGTCTATCGCTTCGACGGCCTCCGAGCCAAGTCCTACGCGTACAGCGCCAGGGCGCGGGGGCACCACCTGGTGCGCGGCTCCAAGGGGGAGATCTTCGTGCGAGGGCGGCGCGGAGGTCTGCTGCGCTACGACGGCCGCCGGGATCGTCTGGTGGCCTTCAAGCCCGCCTGGAAGCCCTCTTTCAAATCCTACGATCTGGCGTTTCGGCCCGGTGGCGTGGTGTGGGCCGTGAAGTTTTTCTCCTGGGTGGGGCGCTACAGCAATGGCCAGTGGGCGTACTATCGTCGCGTTGGCCAGCAGTACAATGGGCGCGATCCGCGGCGGATCTACGTCTCGGGGCGGGGCAGGATCTGGGTGATGGACTTTGGCAACGGCTTCCATTTGTATAACCCCCGACGCGACGCCTTTGTGCGCGACCCAACAGTATTGAACAAGGCGTCCGCCATGGCGGTGGACGTATCGCGTAAGCGCACGTGGTTTTTGCACTACACCAAGGGGCTCTATCTCAAGCGCGCCCGACAGCCGGTGCACCACATCGACCTGACGCGGCTCCGAACTATGCGTGACGTACATCTGGAGCCCCGGACGGGAACTGTCTGGGTTGGGAGTAACAGGGGCCTGGTGCGTATCCACCGCAAAGGCGGCTCCTGGAAGCAGCAGACCTTCATGGTGCGGTAAGCGTCTGTAAGGGTCCGCGCAAAAAAAACTCCGTTACCCCTTTAAATGATGCCCCTGAACTGCTATCCAGTGGGGTGCATACGAACCAACGGAACCTATTCCACACCAAAATCATTGGGTTCCATGCGGCCGGAGGATCCTTACTTGTTCACTGACCTAAAATACTCGAAAGCAGCCCTTTCCCCCTACCAAGGAGTGGTGTCATGAGTCGTGGTTCCTACTCCATGGGCAAGAGACAGCGCGAGGCTGAAAAGGCCCGCAAAAAGAAGGACAAGTCCGAGCGGCGCGCGCGTCGACGGGAGGATGGTCCAGCCGAGGACGAGATCGTCTACGCCGAGGACATCGCCGGAAACCTGCCTTCTATTGATCAGGCCATGCACGCCATCAACAACCCCGATGAGATGGATCGCGCGGCTGCGACCATCCCAAGCCGGCTCTTTGTGGGCGGCTTGAGCTGGGGTACCACCCAGGACGTGCTGCGGGCCGCCTTTGCGGAGTACGGACGCGTCCAGGAGGCGGTCATCGTCACCGATCGCGACACGGGCAGTTCCCGTGGTTTCGGCTTTGTGACCATGGCCGACCGCAAGGACGCCCAGCGCGCCATCAAGGCCCTGGACGGTTCGGATCTCGAAGGGCGCGCCATCGCAGTGAACGTCGCCACCGAGCGCCAGCGCTAGCGACACCCTCTTCCTTCTTCTCCCTTAGGCCCACGGCCCACGGCCCATCTGGGCTACCAGAACTTCATAGGAACGCGAATTCCGGCGGCGATGGCGTCAACGGAGCGGCAGTTCTTGCCCGGAATGATCGACAGGGAGCGATACCGGAAGAACACCTGCGCCGGAACGCCCACTCGGAGGAGAGAGAGCATGAGCTGGAAGGTGAGGGTATTCTTGTAGCCCGGTCGCCAGGCCTTCTCGTTGGTCCAGTCCCACAGATCGGAGTCCGAGGTCCAGTCCGACTGGCCGAGGTACGTGAAGGTGTACTGGAGGGAGAAGGTCAACATGGGCGGGAGCTTCGCGGCCTTGGCGGCGTTGCCCTTGGTGATCCACGTGGCCTTGGCGGGCCCCTTCCACAACACGAAGGAGGCCGCCACGCTGGCGCCCATGAAGTCGCCGGGATCGATGCGGTAGGTGTCCCCCGCGTAGGGTGCGAAGTTGAGCAGCAGCGGGTTGACGATCCCCCGGGGCGTGTCGTACTTGTGCGGCAACATGGCCTCGTAGAAGACTTCGAGGCCGAGGGTGATGCGCTTGTCGATGGACAGGAAGGTCTTGTCCACGCCCAGGTGGAAGCCGAGGTCGCCCTGGAAGTGCAGCTCCCAGGACGTCGTGCCGGAGGCGGTGAGCTGCTCGGGGTCCTTCTTCGCGCCGGTGGGCAGGGCGTAGTAGGCGGTCAGGGCGATGCCCACGCCGACTTTCTGTAGCTGGGGTAGGTGGTCCGAGAAGCGGTAGCGCGTGCCCAAGATGATGTCCGACAGCACGCCCTTGTTGCCCTCCCATCGACCGGGTTTGGGTTGGCCCATGGACGAGGCCCACTGCCAGAAGTCGTCTTCGCTAAACGAACGCCCCAGGGGCCATTGGTAGTCGCCCTCGATCCACTGCATGTCCGGGACGACCGTGGTGCGAGCCACGATGGGGATGCCCAGGACCACCGTGAGGTTGTCCAGGATGCCGTAGCGGAGCTGCAGG
This sequence comes from Deltaproteobacteria bacterium, assembly GCA_029938605.1. Classification (GTDB taxonomy): domain Bacteria; phylum Myxococcota_A; class Polyangia; order HGW-17; family JAJRWW01; genus JAJRWW01. The sequence goes on from JAOZUO010000006.1 coordinate 44,253, forward strand.
ACGGTGACGTCGTATTCCGCCGCGGCCTTGGGGATGATAATGCCCTGGAGCCCACCCCCGGGATCGTACCGCTCCATGCGCTCCAGCAGCTCCGTTCTGCGGCCTTTGTTGTCGTAGGCGCTGTTGAGCCAGGTGTGGTTGTGAGCCACCTCGAGCATCCACGTCTCTTTGGGCAAGGTCTCGGTGAACTGGGCCCGGGCCGATCCAGCGAACAGCAGCAACGCCGCGGCAAGGGTCGCCGCGTAGGACAGGGGCAAGGCCAAGGCCAGGGGACGCCTCATTGCCCACCCCCGTTAAACAGCTCCTTGAGATCCAGCGTGACGAAGGGGGCCGCCGTGGCGGGCACCTTACCCAGGGCGTAGTGCAGCACACACTTCTCCGGCTCCCACACCGTGGCTGTCATGGAGTCGCGCTGGTCCACCAGCTCGTCATGACCGACCAGATCCATGACGGCGCGTGAGTCCAGCTCGCCGTAGCGATCCTCGATGAGGTCGCCCAGCTCGTAGAAGGTCCGCACGGCGCGGAAGTAAAAGGATGTCCAGTAGCGCTGGGGCTGAATGTGGAAGCCGAAGAGGTCGAGGTCGATATCGTCCTTGTAGTGCTGGAAGTGGGAGGTGATGCGTAGGTCGTCTGTGCCCACGCTGCCGAGCATCTCCCCATGGAGGTCGTAGTTCGATGCGTCGCTGGTATCGGCGTTGTAGGGGTAGAAGCCGATATTCGTGGCGTCGTCGAGCACATTGGCGTGGGTCTCGATGGCGGTGAAGTTCCGGTTGGCGTCGGCCAGGAGCCAGTTCCAGCCGTAGGTGGGTTTCTTGTCCCGAAGCCACTCGGTGGCCTCTTCGACGGTGCTCGTTTTGTTGAGGATCTCCCGACCCATCATGCCCACGGGGATGCCCTCGGTGATGAGTTGGGCATAGAAAAGCAGGCTGATGAACTGGCTCGTCATGGGCATGTTCAGGGTATCGGCGATGGTCACGCCGTAGGTGAGCCCCTCACTGTTCATACCGGAGAAACCGTAGATCAGGCCCACCCAGCCCACCACGGCGTGGGAGTAGCCGCTATCGGTGTGGTGCACGAAGACCGCCGTGTGCTTGTGGATGGTGTTGGCGTCCAGCAGGGAGAAGTGATGTCCCAGACGGATCTGGCCGTCGGTGGTGGCCGAGGACCGCACGGCGAAGGCCGTCGAGGTGGGCTGGAACCTCCCGTCACGGACGCCCCGATTTGGGACGTCGTAAAGCGCGCGCCCGTCGCCGCGCGTGGTGAAGGTGATGCGCATGTCCCGCATCATTCGGGCGTGGCCTGGCGGTGGATCGTCCACCCAGGTGTTGTCTCCCGCGGCGATGTAGATCGTGTATTCGTCCGCCGGGTTGTAGCCGCCACTCGGGGTGTAGGCCACGGTCATGCCCTCGTCGGAGTCACCGTACACGGTGGTGGTCACCTCGGGGCTGTCGGCGTAGTAGACGTCCTGGTCGACCTGATAGCGGATCAGATCCGCGGAAACGCCGTCTTCGTCCTCGAGAGAGATCGTAATAGTGGTATCGGCGGGCACCTCCACCATGGAGGCGTACTGGCTCGGGTCGAATGGCTCCAGGTGACCCTCGCCGGGCTCGTCCACGTCTCCGTCTCCGTCGTTGTCGATGCCGTCGCCAGTGAGGTCGCCGAAGTCCACCGCGATCACCTTCGGTGCCTGAAGGGCCCGCACGAAAAAGGTCATGGCCCGAAAGCCCACCATGGAGTCGAAGAAAGTATTGAGCAGGAGGATGTCGTCGTAGGGAATGTCCGCGCCGTCGGAGATGCCTCGCATCTCCTCGATGTACTCCTGGGGGATCCACGGCTCGATGTTCTGGCCGCTCTCCAGCAGCATCAGGTAGGAGAACATTCCGTCGTCGTACCGGTCCTCCGCGTAGGTCACCAGCATCTCCGCCATGTCCGGCCGCTCCCGGTTCAAAAAGGGCAGGATGGAGTTGGTGAGCAGCATCGTATACAGGGAGCGGATCCGATCCTCGAAGCGCTCTCCATGCTGAAACCCCCGTTCGTAGGGCGTGCCATAGAGCTGGGCCACCACGGTGTGGGGCGGCTGGGTAGCTGGTTCGCAGGCCGCCAGCCCCGACGCCATCACCGACACCGAAAGCAGCAGCGCCGCTGCCACCTGGCGAGCAGATACATCTACGGATCGGATTCTGGGCATGGAGTGTCCTTTCTGTCCCTGTCCGAGCGCCCGCGAACGTATGATGGAATGCTGAATTTGCATTAAACCATCTCGGATTATATCAGATTCGCCCGGTCGCCGAAATGTTCGACTCGGCGGGGGTGCATGGGCGGGGAACCGATCGTGGCGCTCGTGCGTAGACGGAAGGAGCGGCTGATTTTGCCTACAGCACCGGGGTGGAGCAGACCCCGATCTCCATGATCAGGTACACGAGGATCCACTCCTGGGCGATGAGCCCCTGGATCTGCTGCTGACTGCTGTTGCCTACGGTGTGGTAGGTGGAGAAGAGCACCTTGCCCGGGCCGTAGGGGAAGGTGACCGTGAGGGGCATGATCTGGCTCGGGTCCAGGATGAAGTCGCCTTCCACCCAGATATGCGGCGGCTCGGGGTCCCCCGCGATGGGCTCGTACTCGGTGTACATGTCGTCGATCCAGACGAAGTTCTCTTCCAAGTCGATGTCCTGGCTGTCAAAGCCCACTGCGTCGAGCCAGGCCGCCAGGTTGGTGTCCACGGCGCGGCCGTGGGAGGTCCAGCCACTGGCGGTCTCTAGGTGCGCCCAGGCCTCGGAGTCGGCGGCGTTGATGGTGGCGTCATCCCCGCACATATCCAGGTACTCGGGCAGGGCCTGCTCGAACACGTCGTACATCATGTCCGTGGAGTAGATCTTGCCGCCGGCGGCGAGGTAGGCGCGGATGTTCTCCAGTACGGCCGGCTCCGCCAGCGGGCCCGTGGGATCGTTGATCTGGTCGCCGCCGTCGATGGTGCAGGGGAAAAAGAGGATGTGGTATTCGAGCATTCGGCTCAGGTTGTTCAGCAGGGCGGTGTTGGACTCGTAGGGACTCACGTTGTAGACGTCGAACTCCTCGGTGCCCATCTGTAGGTCGCCCCAGGAGTCCACCTGAGCCATGCCCAGGGTGGCCAGGGCTTTTTCGATTTTGTCGCCGTTGGACATGGCCCACACCATCGCCATGTTCGGGATGGTGTCCCCGGACTGGTTCATGTTGTTCGGTAGGGTGGTGAGCTGGGCGTCGAGCTGCACCGGTCCGGTCTCGGGTACGATGTACTGACGGACCCGGCGGAACTGGCCTTTTTGGACTACCAGATGGTAGGTCCCCGGGGCCACGCCGATGGTGAAGGTGCCGTCGGGGTTGGTCAGCACGTGCGCACCGGTGGGCGTGTTGCAGGTCTCGGGGTAGGCGCCGTCCGGGATGGCGGGCGGGGCCGAGGTGGAGAAGTGCACCAGGGCGCTGGAGATGCCCACGAGCTGCCCGGGGCTCCAGACTTTGCCCGTGATCGTCGTGCCCAGCACGCCGCCGTCCGGGTCCTGTCCCGTGCAATGGCAGGCGTCGCCCACGCAGCTCCCGCCGGGGTAGCCCTGTACCTGGCACGTGGCCAGGCAGGTCGCAGGATCACAGGGGCCGGTGGAGGAGTCCTGATTGTTGGGCTGGGCTGGTCCGCAGGTAGTCACCAGACCGGCCGCCAATGCCAAACTCAGGGCCAACACAAAACGTTGATGCATGCGGTGTCTCATGGAATTTCCCCTCGTGCCTATCTCAGGCCTATCTCAGGCCTATCCCCGATCCTACACACGATGGTGGGACGAAAGCAACCGGCTTGTGACGGTATGACAATACGAGGTATGGGCTGGTCGGATCTGGTGGTCGTTCAGGGGCGTCTGCAGCGGTGCTTTGGGGGGGGGGCGGAGCGTACCGGGACGCCGCCTTTCCAGAGGATCGGGATCTCCTTCCATACGGCGTTCATGAGCTTGCAGTAGGGGGTGTGGAAGGCGGAGAGGTCCAGGGTGCGGAGATCCCCGAGCTCCGAGACGGCGAAAAGATGTTGGCCTCGCAGCAGCAGATGAATCACCGGGCCATGGAGGCGGTCCGTGACGAGTCGGGCGCCGTTTTTTACGCTCCATATTCCGAAGGCGCCGTTGCCGTATCCAGCGATGATCGTCCCCCGGGGGCCCGGGGCGAGGGTCACCACCGCGCTGGCGGGCGTGGACTCGAAGCTGAAGGTAGGCGCCTTTGAGCGCCGCCCCGTTGGTACGAGCTCCATGCCCCCGTCCTTGAAACCCAGCACGATCCAGCGGCGGACTCGCGCCAGGGCTGTAACGCCCCTGCCGCCTGGCAAGGGGGTGCCTATTCGCCCTTTGGCGTTGAAGTGGTGGATCTGTCCTCCCGAGGCCACGAGCAGCTCGGTGACAGATGAAGTTGTCTGCGGATCATTCCCCGGCTCGGCCGAGATGGCGGTGACCTGCTTTTTCAGAATCGTGGCGGGGCCACCTCCCTGATGGTACCGCAGGACGCCTTGGCTCAGGGTGACGCAGCCGTTCCACAGGGCCATCAGGCGGGCGGCTCTTGGGAGTTTTGGTGACCGGATGGCCAGGCGGCGATCCTTGCCCATGTCCCAGTGCTGCAGGTCTCCGGAGTGCGTGACCAGGCACAGCCTGGTTTCGTTGGAGGTGGCGTCGGCCAGCCGGGCCTCTGTTGCCACCGCGCGTCTCCATCGGGGGGTGGGCGTTTTAGGGGGGGTGGGCGTGTTCGTGTTTGTGCTTGGGGCGAGGCGGATCCACCCACGGTGTGTGCATAGCTCCAGGGTGGAGCGCAGCAGGAGCGGTGCCCGCCACATCGGGGCGCCGGTTCGTGCGTTCCACAGACGCACCGTGTTGTCGTCACCGGTCGTGGCGAGGTGGCGGCCGTTGGGGCTGAAGGCGAGGTGGTTCACCTCCCCACGGTGGCCGCGGAGCATCAGGGCGGTGTTGCGGGTCCGATCCCAGATGCGAGCGACTCCATCGGCACAGGAGGTGGCCACCTTGCGGCCATCGGGGTGAAACACCGCCCGGTAGACTCGCATTGAGTGGCGCCCAAGATCCTTGTGTCCGGAGGTCTTCAGGTCCCAAACGCGGACGGGCTTGTCTCCGTTCGTGGTCACCAGAAAGTGGGCGTCAGGGCTGAAGGCAACGCCGCATGTGCTTGTGCTGTGGCCACGGTACACACCCCTTTGGCGCCTGGTGGCCAGGTCCCAGATCCGCGTCTCGCCACCGGTGTCGATGGAGGCGATTCGTCGGCCGTTTGGGCTCAGGTCGAGTCCCACTACGAGGCTGCGGTGTCCGCGTAGCACGGCCAGTGCACGTCCGGTGGTGGTCTCCCAGAGTCGGACCGTCTTGTCACCGGATGTCGAGATCAGGGTACGACCGTCGTGGCTGAATCGGATGCCGAAGGTGGGGGCAGTGTGGCCGCGGATCACCATCTTGATTTTGCGGGACGCCAGGTCCCAGACGCGGATGGTCTGATCGTCGCTGGTCGTCGCGAGGAGCCGGCCCGTCCGGTCGTAGGTCACGGAATTTACGGGGGCGGTGTGACCGGTGAGGACCATCAGGACCCGGCCCTGCCGTCGGTCCCAGACGCGAACGGAGCGATCGTGCCCCGCAGTGGCCAAAGACGCCCCATCCGGGCTGAAGGTGACCCCCACGACTGAAGAGGTGTGACCCGAGGCGATAAAGTCTTTGGGGGCCTGGGCGACCTTCCAGAGACGCATGGAGCGATCTGACGCAACGGAGGCGAGGACCTTTCCATCGGGGCTGAATGCCACGTCCCAGAGGCGCGCGGTGTGGCCCTCGAAGCGGCCCAGGAGGACGCCGTCGGCGACGCGCCAAAGGCGAACCATCAGGTCGTGACTGCCCGTGGCGAGGACCTTTCCATCGGGACTGAAGGACACCCCGTATACGGCGCCCCGGTGGCCCGAGAGCACCGTACGGAGTCGCCGGTGCTTGACGTTCCAAATGCGCACGGTCCGGTCAGTGGAGCTTGAGACGAGTAGGCGGCCGTCGGGACTGAATGTGACGCGGGTCACGATGCCCCCATGTCCCCTGAGCACGGCCAGACTCTGCTTCGTCTCGACATCCCAGAGGCGTACGGTCTTGTCCATGGAGGCCGTGGCGATGATCCGTCCGTTGGGACTGAAGGCCACTGCATAGATGGATTTTTGATGCCCAACGAGTCGCCCTCGGCTCTGGCCCGTGGCGACGTCCAGGAGCTGTACCTCGGGAGCGCTGCCGCCCGAGACCAGGAGGCGTCCATCTGGGCTGAAGGCCAGGCCCCAGCCGCCACCACTGCGCGCTAGAGTGCGTCCCTTGCCCGATGACACATCCCAGAGGATCACCTCCCCGCTCCAGGTGCCCGAGGCCAGGTGGCGACCGTCTTTGGAGTACGTGACGGTGTACACTTGATCCCGGTGGCCCCGGAGTACGCGTTCGAGGCCCGTGTCCAAGTCGATGAGCTGGACCGTCTGATCCATGGATCCCAACGCAAGGCTCCGGCCGTCGGGGGCAAAGGAGACGCTGTACAGGTGCGCGCTCGTGGGCTTCTTCCAGAGCAACGGATTCCACGAAAAGCGCCACCACAGACTCCTCGCCAGCGTGGTGTCTCGGGCCTCGAGAGCTCCGCGTAGCTTGGACTTGGCCTCTAGGAAGGCGCCGCGCGCCAGCGCCGACCGTGCGCCTTCGCGGAGGGCTTCGGTGCGCTGGCGGAGGGCTTCGGTGCGCTGACGAAGGGCCTCTGCCTGCTGGACCCGGGCGCGATCCCGCTGCAGTCGGGCTTCCTGTTCCTTGCTGCGCAGCGCCAGACTCACCACCACGGCGGTCAAGGCCACCAGGGTCAGCACCGCCACGACCGTGGCGAGCAGCAGCTTGCGACGCCGAGCGCGCCGCTGCTCGCGGTGCTGACCGGCCTCCAGGAACGTATTTACTCTCCCCGGGAGGGTGGCACAGCGGTGGGCCTGACGCAGCCCATCGGCGAGGGCGGTTCCGCGCCAGACCTCGTGCTCCAGTTGTCCTCGTTTCTGCCACAGGGTGGCGGCTTGTCCCACCTCATCGAGGAAGGCGCGCTCCTCCCGGCTCTCCTCGAGCCAACGGGCGAGACGACTCCAGGCGCGGATGAGGGACTCGTGCACCAACTCCAGCTCCGCCTCCTGCCTCCCCTTGCGGGTGATTACGATGCGCTCCCGGGTCAAGCGTTCCAGGACGTCGGGGGCCTGATCTCCCAGGCCTTCGGTGAGCTCGCTTCGGGGGCACACCTGCCGGGTGGACTCCGGCGTCACAAGTCGCAGCAGGAGTCGGCGCGCCACGTCCACCTGTGGGGGGGTCATACCCTTGAGGACACCGTCGGCGTGGCGGGCCAAGGCGCCGACCACACCGCCGATGGATGCGTAGGCATGGCGTGTGAGCCGGTTGGTTTTTCGATCCCGTTTCTGCCAGAGCTGCTGGGCTGCAAACTGCAGCAGCGGCAGGGCCGCCGGCTCATGGCGAACCGCGGCCACCATCTCCCGCGGCAGGTCATCGTCCTCGAAGGAATAGCCGAGAGTGGCCAAGGGCTCTGTGAGGGTACCGACCAGGGCGTCGGTGTCCGGAGGCCCGAGAACGGCCACCCGCCCCAGGACTTCCCGGGCCTCGGCCCCCTCTGCGAGGCGCCAGAGGAAATCGTCCCGCAGGGTGAACACCACGCGCACAGGGCTGGCAGGGTCGTCGGCCGCCGTACAGAGCGCTTGCATGAAGGCCCGGCGGATCGATTTGTCCGCGACGAGGGTGTAGAGCTCCTCAAGCTGGTCCACCAGCAGCAGTACGCGACACTGCTCGGTCTCGGCCAACTCGCCCAGGGTCACGGCCAGCCGCTGGGGGTGCTGCCGTAACGTTTCAGCGAGCTGAGATGCGGCGGTCCCCAGAACGGTCGCTCCCTCTTGTACCGCATCCGTGGGTGGACGCTCTGGTGCATTCTCCTCCGGACCCGGGGCCGGCTGGGGCATTGGGAGGGTGTCTTTTCCATCGTACGGGGATGAGGCGACACCCAAGGCTCCTAGGGAGAGGCGCTGAATTGGCCTGGAGATGTCCCCGGCAAAGTCCGATAGCTGGAGGGTGTCACTGTCAGCCGAGAAGAGCCGGTTGGCCAGGGTCTGAAATGGCGTGGACCCCGGTCGCATGCGGATCACCAGCCAGCGACCGTACTCCCGTAGGCGTGGGATAACCCCCGCCTGGACGAAGGAGCTCTTGCCGGCTCCCGACGGCCCGACTACGGGCAACACGGGCTCCTGGCGGATCCGCTCGATGAAGGCACCCACCTCCTCTTCCCGGCCGAAAAACAGGTGGGCGTGGCGCTCCTGAAAAGGCAGGAGCCCGCGAAAGGGCGACTCGTCAGCGGTGGGGCGTCGTTCGATGTCGGCCAGCAGCCGTTGGAGAGCATTGACGACCTGGTCTGCCGTGGGGCGATCTGCGGGTTTTTTCCGCACGCAGGCGTCGACGAGATCCACCAGGTTGGGAGGAAGGTTCACGCCGCTCGCGCCCAGGCTCGGCAGCGGGGTCTCGTCCGAGGCCGCCGCCCACACGGCGTTCAGATCCAGATCCTCGAAGGGATGGGTCCCCGAAAACACCTCACCGAGGATCAACCCCAACGCCCAGATGTCCGAAGCGGACTCGGCCATTTGGAACCACTGCTCTGGAGACATGTACGCCGGGGTGCCCTGGATCCCCATGGCCTGGGTTTGGAAGAGGTTGTCCGCGTCAGTCGTATTCGCGTCGGTCGCAGCCGCGTCGGTCGTCGCCGCATCGGTCGCCGCCGCGTCGGGAACGGGCCGGTGGTCCTCCGACGTCGGCACGCCCTCCACCCTTTTCGCCAGACCGAAGTCCAACACCCGGATCCTACCGTCCCGGGGGATAAATACGTTCTCCGGCTTCAGGTCGCGATGCAGGACCCCGTGCCGGTGCGCCTCAGCCAGCCCCTCGGCCATGGCGAGCGCCACCCGCAGTCCTTGTTTGAGCCCCGGTGGCTCCTCATCCAGGCGTTGGGCGAGGGTCTCGCCCTCCAGGAACTCCAGAGCAACATAAGGCATTGAGTCGTACTGACCCACGCCGTAGACGGTGATGATGTGTGGGTGGCTGAACCTCGCCGTGAGGCGGGCCTCCCGCAGGAATCGATCCCGCGCCTCGGGGAGCCGCAGAGCGCTGGCCAGCACGATTTTGAGGGCCACCCGCCGCCCCAGCTCCGTGTCTCGTGCCAGGTACACCTCGCCCATGCCGCCCCGCCCGATCTGCCGGATCACCTTATAGTGATCCACCATGGTGCCGGGCTGAAGCACGGGGGATTCGGCGTTGTTCTTGTGGGGAGCGTCCATTCGGTTGTTGTGGCTGTTGTTATTGTTGCTGGTGTTGCCAGTGAATTGTCCACGAGTCGAAACCTGGAACATAGCATATTTGATATACTCGCCGGGTGCCAGACGACGACCATGACGACCATGACGACGGGAGAATCCATGAAGCCACTTCTGTTGCGAGCCGATAATTTTACGCCGCCCACACGGACGCCCTGGGGAGGGCGGAAGATCCTGGAGCGATACAAGACGGGGCTCGGCCTTGGTGGGGGGGAGCCGGTGGTGGGGGAGGCCTGGGAGGTGTCGGTGGAGCCGGATTTTCCCAGTCGCCTGGTGGGCGGAGACGGTGGCGTCGAAGTCACCCTGGCCGACACCATCGCCGGGGCGCCCGTGGACTGGCTTGGCGCCGAGGTGGCCGCGCGGTACGGCGGGCAGACGCCGCTGCTGGTGAAGCTGTTGGATTCAGCCGACAACCTCTCGGTGCAGGTGCACCCGGCCGACGGGGACCCGGGGCTGGCCCATGGAGAGTCCGGGAAGCCGGAGTCCTGGCTGGTGCTGGAGGCCGATCCGGGGGCCGGGCTCTATCTGGGTTTCGCCGACGGCGTGGGGCGAGGGGAGGTGGAGCGGTGCATCTCCGAGGACGGGCCGCTCGATGAGCTGCTAAACTTCGTGGAGGTGGAGCCCGGGGATGTGTTCGTGATTGGGGCCGGGTCGGCTCATGCCATTGGGCGAGGGGTGACCCTGGTGGAGCCGCAGTTCGTGGCGCCGGGCCGGCGCGGCATCACCTATCGCTACTGGGACTGGAACCGGCGCTACGACGCCCAGGGCCACTTGGATCCCGCGGGGGAGCCGCGCGCCTTGCACCTGGCTCGGTCCCTGGAGGTCACCGACTGGGAGGGGCCACGGGGCGAGGCGTTTGTAGCGCAGTGCCGGCCCCGGATCCCGGTGCTCGAGTCGGGCGATGTGACCCGGCGGCGCCTGGTGGGGTGGGAGTGGTTCGTGGTGGAGCAGTGGCAGGGAGATGGCGTACTCAAGGTGGATCCCGTCGATACCCTGTGGGCCATCACCTGCGTGGGAGGGCGCGCGGTGGTGACCGCTGGAGATGGGGAGGTGCTGGTGCGCTGCGGCGAGAGCTGTGTGGTGCCTGCCGCGGCGGGTGCGCTGGAGGCGCGCTTGGAGGGAGGCTCCCTCATCGCCACCCGCTCTTCCGTAGGAGGCGCCTGATGCAGCAGATCCGTGAACGAGCCCGTGAGGTAATGCAGGGGAAGTGCCGGGTCTGTCCGGTGTGCGACGGACGGGCCTGTGTGGGAGAGGTCCCGGGCATGGGGAGCCTAGGCACCGGAGCCTCTTTTCACAACAACCTTCGTTCCCTGGCGAACCACCGGTTGGTCATGCGGTGCATTCACGACGTGGTGGATCCCGATACGCGGGTCACCCTGCTCGGTCGCGCGCTGCAGCTCCCGGTGCTGGCGGCGCCCATGAGTGGGGTGTCGTTCAACATGGGCGGCCTCGTCACCGAGCAGGAGTATCTGTCGGCCCTGCTGGAGGGGTGCGTCGCCCGGGGGATCCTCGGATGCACTGGTGATGGCGCCCCGGAGTTACTCACCGAGGCCGCCTTCGGAGTGCTCCACCGGCTCGCCGGCGCCGCCATCCCGTTCATCAAGCCCTGGGAGTCCGAGGAGCTGGTCGTGAAGCTGCACAGTGCGATTGAGCACGGTGCGCGCATCGTGGGAATCGACGTCGACGCCGTGGGGCTGGTGACGCTGCGCAAGATGGGGCATCCCGTGGCGCCCCGGCCGGCAGCTGCGTTCAAAGAGCTCATCGAGCAAACCCCCGCCAAGTTCATCCTCAAGGGCATAATGACCGTGGACCAGGCCCGTCTCGCCGTGGATGTGGGAGCAGGGGCCATCGTGGTCTCCAACCATGGCGGCAGGGTACTCGATCACGTGCCGGGCGCCGCTGAGGTGCTGCCGGCCATCGCCGACGCGGTGGGTGGGGTGATCGCCATCCTCGCTGACGGCGGGGTGCGATCGGGGGAGGACGTGTTGAAGATGCTGGCTCTGGGGGCGGACGCAGTGATGATCGGGCGGCCCTTCGCCGTGGCCGCTCTGGGGGGGGGGCGTGAGGGCGTTGAGCACTATATCAACAAGATCTATACGGAGCTCAAGGCGGCCATGGTGCTAACAGGCACACGCGCTGTCACCAACGTCACGGGCGACATCCTGTGTTGAGGCGGGTCCTATGGCGGGGCCTAAAAGGCCCCAGAGGCTGAGCGCTACAATACACGGTGGAGGGCGGCGGCGAGCTCAGCGAGCTGGTAGGGTTTGGCGAGCACTGCCCGGAAGCCGTGGTCGGCGTAGTTGGCCATGACCGAGTCGCTCGAATATCCACTGGCCACGATGGCTCGCACGTCCTGGTCGATGGCGAGCATTCGCTGCACGGTCTCCCGGCCTCCCAGCCCATCGGGCACCTTGAGATCCAGCATCACTGCGTGGTAGGGCTTGGACTCGGCGATGGCCTGCTCGAAGCATTTGATCGCCTCCTCGCCGTCGGTCGCCAGGGTCACCTCGAAACTCAGGGTCTCCAGCATGCGGCTCGCGACCCGGAGGATCATTTCCTCGTCGTCCATCACCAGGATCCGCCGCCCTTCACCCGCGATGCGGGCCACATGCTGCTCGCGCTCCTGGGTGGGAGTCAGGCTGGCCGGAAGGTAGATGGCGAAGACGCTGCCCGCGTCCGGGGCCGACTCCACGGTGATCGTGCCGCCGTGGCGGCTGGCGATGGAGAAGGCGGTGGCCAAGGCGAGGGCTGAGTCTGTACTCTTGGGGTCGAAGTAGGGATCGAACACGTCGGCCAGCCGCTCCGGAGGGATGGTGGGACCGCGATCCTCGAAGGCCAGCTGCAAGTAGCAGCCGGGGGCCAGAGTGCCGTTGTCGGTGGTGATCTGCACGTTGCTCGCGCGGATGGTCACCGGCGCGTTCGTGGTGCCGGCCGACAGGGCATTGTGTAGAAGGTGCTCCAAGGCTTGGCGGACCTGGTTGGAGTCCACGTACACTTTCCAGAGTCCCTTGGGGAGCTCGACTGTCGGACGTTGGGCCCCCTGGGGTAGCACGATCTCTATGGCTTCGTGGAGCAGTTTGGTGATGCGGACGGTGGATTTGATGGGCTCGCCGCCCCGGGCGAAGGTCAGGAGTCGCTGGGTCAGCTTGCGCGCGCGCAGGGTGGCCTTTTCGGCGTCCACGAGCACGGGGAGCACCTTCGTTTCGTGGTCACATCGGGCCTGGGCCACGTTCAGGTTGCCCAGGATGGCCGAGAGCACGTTGTTGAAGTCGTGGGCGATGCCGCCGGCCAGCAGACCGATGGACTCAAGCTTGCGGGCCTTGAGCAGCTCGTCCTCGATCCTCCTCTGCTCCGTGAGGTCTCTCAGAACGCCCACGATTCCGCACGGGGTGGAGTCACCATCGGTGAAAATAGACATGTTCAGCTCAAGGAGCACGACCTCCCCGGCGCGATTGACAAACCGGGTCTCCACACCTTTGATGTGTCCCTTTTCGAACAGGGTGACCATGTCCCTGTTGGCTTTTTCGATGTCGTCTTCGGCGAGGATGTCGAAGCTGTTTTTGCCAATGAGCTCCGATTCGTGCCCAGCACCGAAGAGGTCGAGTGTCGCCTGGTTGACCTCCTGGATCACACCGACCAGATCCAATATGACGACTGCGACGGTGGACTGCTCCATGGCCGAAGAGAGACGGCACCGTCGCGCATCTTCGGTCTCTTGTCGATCCGCAGGGAGGTCGCGAGCGTGTTCGAGCTCGGCGACGCGTGCGTTGAGACGCCCAATCTCCGCGAGGAGCTCCTGATGGGGGCTGTCGTGTTCTTTCATTGTTCCAACACGTCGGTGATCGGGAGCTATCTGTGTTGCTCTCCGCGCCCTGCCGTCCTACCGACCCACCGATGCGTGTGCAGACTAACGATAGACCTTGGAAGTTGGGCTGGTCAATAAAAATGAACGGTATTCCGGGTTCGAACGGGCGTTCGATCGGAGGGGGGCTTCGAACGGAGGGTGCCATGGAAGCTGATGCGCTTATGGTATGCTTCCAAGACGCATGATGTTGGAGATTGGATATAGGTCTGGGATTGGTCTGGTGGCGGCCTCTTTGGTGGCGGCCTTTGGGGGATTTGGGGGATTTGGGGGCACCGGCGTGGCGTGGGGTGCGCCCCGAACGTCGCGCGTGACCTATCCCAAGCTGGTGAAGTTTGTGCGGGCACCCTATCCCGCCGCTGCCCGGGCCGCTGGACGGACGGGCGTCGTGCTGATGCACGTGCAGGTGAGCGCCCAGGGCAAGGTCACCTCGGTGAAGGTCGTCAAGTCAGCCGGTGTGGATTTCGACCGGGCGGCGGTGTGGGCGGTGAAGCAGTTCCTCTACCGTCCAGCCACCGTAGGGGGCAAGGGGGTCGCCGTGAAGATCCAGGTCTCCTATCCCTTTCGCCTCCGTGAACGTCCCTCGGCCCGAGTCCGTCCCCGGGCCCGTCTCCGGATCCGCCCTCGGATTCGCCCTCGGATCCGCTCTCGGGTCCGCCCCCGGGTCCGCCCCCGGGGCCGCCCCTCGGCCCAACTCGCGGGTGTGGTGCGGGAGAAGGGGACGCGCAATCGGGTGGGGGATGCGGAGGTCGTGGTGTTTCGACGGGGCCCCAAGGGGCGAATCGCAGCTCGACCCGTGGCGCGGGCGCACACCGATGATCAGGGGCGGTTTCGCTTGAAGCTGCCGGTGGGGCGCTACCGGGTGGCGGTGCGGGTGGTGGGCTGTTTCGTCTTCCGGGTCACCGAAAAACTGGCTCTGGGAACCCGTCTCTCGGTGGAGTACTACGTGGAGCGATTGGCCTACGACCCCTACCACACGGTGGTGGTGGCCAAGGTGCTGCGCAAGGAGATCAACCGATACTCCGTGCCCGTGGAGGTGGTGGAGAAGATCCCCGGTACCCAGGGAGACGCCCTGCGCGCCATTCAGAACATGCCGGGTGTGGGGAGGGCGAGCTTCAGTCTCGGGTTCCTGCTGGTGCGAGGATCGGATCCGCGAGACACGCGGGTGCTGCTCGAGGGGCATGTGGTCCCCCAGCTCTACCACTTCATGGGGTTGTCCTCGGTGTTCAACTCGGATCTGATCCGGCGACTGGACTTCATGCCCGGGAACTTCTCTGTGCGGTACGGCCGAGCCACCGGGGGCATCATCGACGTGTTCTCCCGGCGGCCCCGGACCGACGGGTGGCATGGGTATCTGGACGCCGACCTGTGGGACGTGGGCGCCATGGTGGAGGGGCCCGTGGGCAAGGGCAGCCTGGCGCTATCCCTCCGTCGGGCGCACATTGACGCCATCTTCGCCCTGCTGCCCGACATCGCCCTCACCGCTGCCTACTACGACTACCAGGCGCTGTTTGACTATCCCGTGGGCGGCGGGCGGCTGCGCATCATCGCCTTCGGCGCCGACGATCGGCTCAAGCGCCGCATCGAGGACACCACCCGGTTTGAGACCGTGCATGTGACCCTCTTCGCCAAGACCCTCGCTGTTTGGCGCCGGCGCTGGGGTGCGCACGCGCTGCGCCTCTCAGCGGCGGGGGGCTATACCCGCACCGAGTCGGGGACCGGACCCGACGCAGTGGAGGACACGGGACGGGTGTCCTGGCGGTTGCACTACAGCCACGATGTGAGTCGCGGGCTGAACCTGGCTCTGGGTACGGTGGGCGAGGTGGCCCGTGCGCGCCTCTCCACCGGACCGTCTGCCCTGTCCCTGGACCTGCTGGACAACCAGGCCGCCACGACAGAGGCAATTGAGGCCATCGAGCTCTGGTCCACGGTGGTCAGTCAGGCCGTATACGTGGAGGCCACCTGGAAACCCACGTCGCGCCTCACCCTCATTCCAGGGCTCCGGGGCGAGTACTTTCGCGCGGGGGAGGTGAGTCGTTTTGTGTTCGACCCGCGGGTCACGGCCAGGCTGGCCCTGTGGCCCAAGAAGCTGGACGTCACGGCCGCGGTGGGGCTGTTTCATCAGGAGCCTCAGCTCCAGCGTATTCATATTCTCACCGGGGGCAATCCCACCCTGCGCCACGAGCGGGCCCTGCACGCGGCCTTGGGCGTGTCCTGGCGGATCCGGAGCTCCATGGCGCTGGACATCACCGGTTTCTACAAGCGGCTCTGGGGGGTGATCAGCGAGACAGACAGGCTGATTTTCCGTCAGGGTGAGGTGATGCCCGAGCAGCTGGCCAACCAGGGGCGGGGGCGCATCTACGGCGGCGAGCTGCTGCTCAAGAAGGCGTCCGATCGCGACTGCCCGCGCTGGCTCAAGGCCCAGAAGTGCTTTGCCTGGCTGAGCTACACGCTGCTGCGATCCGAGCGGCAGTTCGCTTACGACTCCCCCTGGGAGCTCTTCGAGGACGATCAGACCCACCTGCTTACGTTCGTGGTTTCGGCGACTTGGGCCGGCGGGTGGGCGCTTGGCGTCCGCTTTCGGCTGGCGTCGGGGCGACCCCAGGACTTCTACACCGCCGGGTTCTATGACGCCGACGAGAACACGTATCTGGGCGCGTCCGGATCCATCCGAACGGGCCGCTTGCCCCTGTTTCACCAACTGGACATCCGGGGAGACAAGCGGTTCGTGTTCAAGCGCTGGATGCTGGCGATCTATCTGGACATCCAAAACGTCTACAGCTACCAGGCCTCGGAGTTCGTGCAGTACAACTACAACTTCACCAAAAACGGCATGCTCACTGGGCTGCCCATCGTCCCCTCCCTGGGCATCCGAGGGGAGTTCTGATGCGTCTGTATCGAGAACTTCGATATCGGCGAGGAGAATCTTGACCAGTGTTTCTAACCTGCTTACACTACACATGTTTTTATCTATCGGGCTTGCGGTCTCTTTCAAGGCATCCAGTTGTCCATGGCTGAGGCCAGAGCGCGGTTCAACCAGGAAGGTAGGCCATGAGAATCGAGGCCATTTGCCTGAAGAACTTCAAATCCTTCAAGGACGTTGAGATTCGCAATATCCCGAGTCTCTGTGTGCTGGTGGGTGCCAACGGCTCTGGGAAGACGACTCTCTTCGATGTCTTCGGCTTCCTGAAGGACTGCCTGACGTTCAACGTGAAGAGCGCTGTTCAGAAGCGTGGCGGAATGAAGGAGTTGTTGAGCCGTGGTGCCGAAGGGCAGAGCCTGGAGATCGAGATCAAGTTCAGGATGAGCATCGCCGACATTGAGCGGCTCGTGACCTACTCGGTTCGGATTTGCACTGGAGAGCGGGGTGTCGCCGTCGAGCGTGAGATCCTGAAATACAAGCGTGGCCGTCACGGATCCCCCTTCCACTTTCTGGACTTCAGCTCCGGCAAGGGTTTCGCCATCTCCAACGAAGAGGACTTCAACAAGCCCGACGAGGAGCTCGATCGCCAGGAGCAGGCCCTTGATTCCCAGGACATTCTGGCGATCAAGGGGTTGGGCCAGTTCTCGCGCTTCAAGGCGGCCAGCGCCTTTCGCCAGCTCATCGAGCACTGGCACGTCTCCGATTTTCACATCAATCTGGCTCGAGGGAGTAAGGACGCCGCGGGGTATGACGAGCACCTTTCTGCCAGCGGAGATAATCTTCAGCTCGTGGCGCGAAACCTACACGACAATCATCGAGAGGTCTTCGACAGGATCATCGACACGATGAAGCGCCGTGTCCCCGGGATCGCGGACGTGGAGCCGATTTTGACGCAGGATGGCCGCCTCTTGCTCGGGTTCAAGGATCGAGCCTTCGACACGCCCTTCATCGACAGGTACGTGTCGGACGGTACGATCAAGATGTTTGCCTACCTGACTCTGCTTTTCGATCCGGCACCTCACCCGCTGCTTTGTGTGGAGGAGCCGGAGAACCAGCTCTACCCCACCCTCCTCGGAGAGCTAGCTGAGGAGTTTCGTGATTACGCTCGGCGGGGCGGACAGGTCTTCGTATCGACCCATGCGCCGGACTTCCTCAACGCTTGCCATTTGGAGGAGGTCTTCTGGTTGTCCAAGAGGGAGGGGTTCACCAACGTGAGCCGCGCCCAGGACGACGAGCAGATCAGCGCCTACATGGAGGACGGCGACCAGATGGGCTACTTGTGGAAGCAGGGGTTCTTTGACGGGGCCGACCCGCAATGATCACCCTTGTCTTTTTTCTCGAGGAGCGTTCGGCGAAGGTACTGCTCGAAGATCTGTTGCCGCGTTTTCTACCGATGGAGCACATCGTGCCGAGGTACGTTGTCTTTGAGGGTAAGCAAGATCTCGAGAAGCAGCTCGTCCGCAAGCTTCGCAGCTGGCGGACCCCGAATACTTCGTTCATCGTCCTTCGAGACCAGGACTCCGCTGATTGCCACTCCGTCAAACAGCGACTCACCGAGCTGTGTCAGCAGGCCGAAAGGCCGGCCGCCCTGGTCCGCGTGGCCTGCCACGAGATCGAGAGCTGGTATCTCGGTGACCTGGCCGCGGTGGAGGCCGCGCTAGCTGTGAAAGGGATAGCTAAGCGACAGGGAAGCCGGAAGTTCCGCGATCCTGACCGGCTGGGGAGCCCCGCCTGGCAGCTCCGCGAGCTGACCCAGAGCCGTTACCAGAAGATCAGCGGCTCGCGCGCTATCGGGCCACACCTTCGGCTGGACGGAGAGAACCGCTCCACGAGTTTCCTACGCTTCATTGAGGGGGTTACCCGGGTCGCGAAAGTGGCGTTGGCGGGGGGGTAGGAGAGCGAGACATGCCGCCAAGGATCTTGCCTCAAGGGGGAGTTTTGATGCGTCTGTTTGCCTGCCTCAGCCCGCGTCGGGCCCTCGGGATGACTGGTGCCTTGGCGGTGGATTTGGGCGTCGTTCTGGGCGTCGTCCTGGGCGTCGTCTCGTGTATCCCCGACTTTGTCCCCGCCTCCCAGCTCGACGAGTCGCCTCAGGTCCTTGCCGTGCGGGCCGAGCCTCCCGCGGTTGCGCCCGGCGGATCCGTGCATTTGGACGCCCTGGTCCATTGGCCGGGGGGGGCGCCGGAGTATTTGTGGCTCGTCTGCCTGCCCACGGCGGTGGACACCGTAGACACCTGCGTCACCAACCGGCTGGGCGCCGGCGGGGTGCTTGTGCCCCTGTGCGCGAGCGCTCCCGGCGCGCCGTTGTGCTACGCGTCGAGGGATGCCACGGCCGTGTACACGGTGGACCCGGCCTTTCCCTTGGGCCCGGATGGGGGCGGGAGCGCGACGATCATCTTCGAGTTGGTGGTGGGAGATGACGTGGATGGCGAGGACTGTCTGCGCGCCTATCGTGACCTGGCCCCGTCCGCGCGCTGCCTCGTGGCGCTGAAACGGCTGACGGTGTCGGTGTCGGCGGATTCGCCCAACACCAGCCCGGCCTTGCTTCCATTGGCTATGGAGGTGGACGGCCAGGTCGTCGACGCCACGGACCTGGTGGCGCTCGATCCCACGGGGGCAGCGGGTGACGATCTGGCGGTGGCCTTGGCCGTGGGCGTGTCTCCCCAGACCGTGGACGAGCTCGGCGGTGACGATCCGCCCGACGAGGTGCGGCTCCCCGTGGCCTGGTACGCCACCTGCGGTGGGTTCGATGAGGACGCCTCCAGTGTTGTCTGCCGACCGCCGCCGGCGGGCCAGATGGACCCCCAGTGCGAGGTTGTGGAGACGGTGTGGAAGCCCGAGTCCTCGGGCGAGTGCACGGTGCACGTCACCGTGCGCGACGGACGCGGCGGCGTGGGCTGGTGGACACAGGAATTTGTGGTCGGGTCGGGGTTCTGAGAGGTTCGGTCCGGGGTGGACCCGGTGGCGGGTTCTACTTGGGGGCCTTGCCGCGCTTGATGATCACGAACTCCACCCGGCGGTTAGTGGACCAGCAGAGCACGGTTTTCTTACGGCACTTGAGGCGGCCCTTGCCGTAGCCCGTGGCCTTGAGTCGTTTGGCGGCCACGCCCTTGTTCACCAGGTACCGCATCACGGACTCGGCGCGCTTCTGGGAAAGCTGTAGGTTGTAGTTCCGGCTGCCGCGCTGATCCGTGTGGCCCTGGATCTCGGTGAGCTGCAGATCCTTGCGGTCGATGATGACCTCGGCCAGGGTGTTGAGCAGCTTGAAGGACACCTTGCGGATGATGTCCTTGTTCGTCTGGAAGTAGATCTTCTCATTGAGCTGGAACCCGGTCTTGCCGATCTTGAAGGGGATCGTGTCGGGGCAGCCGTCGTCGTCCTTGTACTTGTTGAAGGTCTCCTTCTCGTTGGGACAGGCGTCGTCCTTGTCCAAGATGGTGTCCTGGTCGTTGTCCGGGTCGGGGCAGCCGTCG
>JAOZUO010000006.1:64019-68004 GCA_029938605.1 Deltaproteobacteria bacterium
GTCCTGGTCGTTGTCCGGGTCGGGGCAGCCGTCGCGGTCCTGGAAGTCGTCGAAGTCCTCGGGCTTGTCCGGGCACTTGTCCACGTCGTCTTTGATGCCGTCGCCGTCGCGGTCACCCACGGTGGGCTCGAACACGAAGGAGGCGAAGATCCGGAAGTCCGGGGCGCCCACGTTGTTCAGCGGGCCCACACCTGTCAGGCCTACGCCGGCGCTGATGGCGAAGAAGGAGCTGGCGGCCAGGTAGAACTTGAAGCCCGACATGAGCTCCAGGGGGAAGCTGCGCTTGAAGGCCTTGACCGTCATCCCATTCTCGACCAGGGGCGTGCGCGCGTCGGTGAAGTCACCGGCCTGGTAGACCCGGTCATCAGCCATGAGGCTGCCGAGCTCGATGGATCCGAAGATCTCGGCTACGAACACTACTGAAGGGACGAGGCTCCAAGACATGCCCACCCCGTAGGTGATCTCGTAGAGCCAGGTGAGCTCCCGGGCGAGGCCGTTGTCCCCCATCTCGGGGTTGAAGCCATAGTCGGAGGGGAACGGGTTGTCGGTGTCCTGGCCACAGGCCTGCCCGTCCGGGCCGATCACCACGTTCTCCGTCCACAGACAGGAGCTCCAGCCCTCGTTGCTGGTGAGCTTACCCGTGGTGGCGAAGCGCAGTCGCAGGCCGAAGTTCACCGAGAGCAGGATCTTGTGCTTGCGCCAGTACTTGTCGAGGAGGAACTTGGGCGCGATGGTGATGCCGCCCGAGCCGATCATCTTCTCGTCGCCGCCGCCCACGCGGCTTGAGGGGAAGTAGATGGAGAGCATGGCTCCCAAGCCCACGGGGAAGGTGGAGGTGTCCTTGAACCTGAACTTGAAGTGCAGGTACATGTCGCCGAGCCCCTGGGAGGTGAACCGCCCCTTCTCGTCGTAGTTCATGGGGTACTTGTTGCTTTGATCCTGTCGCCAGACGGTGCAGCCGTAGGTACTGTCGCAGTTCGGATCCGTGCTGTCGCGGTTGAATGCGCCTACGCCGATCTGGCTGTTGTGGAAGGCGATGGGAACGCCGAAGCCCACTTCCAGCCAAGGCTTGCCTGTGGCGGAGAGCTTGAAGAGTCCGATGGCGAACTGCAGGTTGGCGCCCACCATGTCGGTGGTTTTAAAGTAGCGGCCGTTGGCGCCCTTCATGTCGAGCGGGTTCTTCGCGTAGTTCACCATGAGCCCGAAGCTGGTGTTCCAGGGGCTCAGCACCTGGGTGGAGTCCACGCTGAAGTGGCCCTTGGAGTCCATGGCCGGCTTGAACATGTTGAGGTCCACCGGCCCGCCCTGGGCGCGCGCCGCCAGGGGCGCGAGCAAGAGCCCGGCGACCAGCGCCAGCGTCGCGCAGAGGGAGCGTCGGGCGCGCCTATGGGGGGCGCAGGGATAGGGGAGCGTATGGGGATGGACAGGCTCACTCATGAAATCGCCTCGTTCTCGCCGGCGGTAGGATATCACTGGGCCAAGCTCGGAGTACCGCACGGCGACTGCTGGAGTATGGGCGATACCATAGCGATCCTGGACCCGAAGGTCCATTCTCTTTTTGGGCGAGGGTCTGGACTGGGGTCCGGGAGTAAGACCACCCCAAAACCGCGGCGAATTCGGCAGCGAATCCGGCGGAAAATATCCAAATCAACTCGGGGCTCAGATCCCTTATAATAGTGGTACGGAGGAAATTCATGGCACGAGCGGAGCAGAGTCGCGGGATCTCCAGGATCGACCCGTTCTCGAAGGAGTATCTTCAGGTGGCGGTGAAGCGCTCCCGGGAGCACTACCAGGAGCGTTACAAAGAGATATTTGAGTCTTTCCCAAATGTTTTCAAGGATTTGGGGAGTCAGGCCACGGAGCGGTATTATCGGGAGCTCGCTCGCTGCTGGATGGCTCCGGAGAACCTCTGGGATCCCTTCGAGGCGTGGCGGAACGCCTGCACGATTACCTCCCGTTGGCTACAGCTTGGCCGGGGCGTGCTCACCTACAACGACGATCGGCGCGTGAAGTTGGGGGAGCGGGAGCCGGGCTTTGCGTGGCGGCTTGGCCGGAACATCGCGGTGACCCCCAAGGAGACCGTGTACGAGAGCGACGTGCTCAAGGTCTACCACTACCTGACCCCCGGGGAGCCCGGGCGGAAGGTGTATCGACGTCCCTTCTTCATGCTCTACTCTTGGATCAACGCCTACTGGATCCTGGACCTCACCCCGGAGATAAGTATGGTCCGGTCCATTCGCGACGCCGGGATCGATCTGTACATGACCGATTGGCAGCGCCCCGAGACCGAGAAGGCGTACCACTACGATTTCGCCGCCTACATGCGGGAGTGTCGCCGGGCCGCCGACGCCGTGCGGGAGCATAGCGGCGAAGACACCCTCTGCATGGGTGGGTACTGCATCGGTGGCGTGTTGGCGGACATCCTGGTGGCCGAGGATCCGGATCGGGTGGCCTCAGTGGTCAACCTCACCACGGGAATCGACACCTTCGCCGGGGAGGACGGCGCCGGCGCCTTCGGGGCGTTTACCAGCTTTGACATCGCAAACCTCGGCGAGTACGCCGCCCGCCACGGCGGCATGTTGCCCCAGAAAGAGTTTGCTGAGTTCTTCGACAATGTGAAGCCCAAAAAAGCCGTGGACGGTTTCATGACGAGGTACGTTTTCGGCGACTCGGGAGCCGACGATCCGGTGAGCTATTGGAACCGCCGCTCCGCGCGACCGGTGTACCCCGTGCACATCGAATTCCTCAAGCGGATCTACAATGACAACGAGCTGGCCGACGGCACCATGCAACTGGACAACGGCGTGGTGGACCTGGGGCGCATCGATCATCCCCTGCTGGTGATCAGCGGCCAGTTCGACCACATCGTCCCGCTGCCCGTGTCCCTGCGCACCCACCACCTCGTCTCCACCCCGCCCGATCAGCAGGAGTCGATCCTGATCAAGGGCGGCCACGTTCGCGCCATCGTGAACAACGACCTCTACCCCGTTATCACCGACTTCCTCGCCCGCCATTCCGGTCCCCGGGACCGTTTGGTCGGCTGACCGCCTGAGAGGTTTCGCCAGTCTCCGTGATCGCTTAGTATGAGGCTGGTATGGCTTCGCCCTCCAGTAAGATTACCAGGCAGATCGAGCGTCTCCTGGAGACGGCTCAGCGTCACTCTGAGAAAGGTCGCACAGACAAGGCTCTGGTTGCGTACCGTGAGCTGGTTCAGCTCGAACCCTACAAAATCAAGCACTGGTTAACCATTGGATACCTCGAGGGCAAGCAAGGCAACTTCGAAGAGGCGGCCGGGATCTACCGGAGGTTGGGCAATCACTACGACAGCCACGGAGAGACCGCGAAAGCGATTGCTGTCTTTCGGCAGGTGCTCGCACCCTGTCCCTGGGATATTGCGGTGTATCTTAAGCTGGCTGAGCTCCACCTGAAGGAGAAACATCCCGCCGAAAGCTGGCAGCACTATCGCAAGGCCTTGGCCCTTCTGCTCAGGGAGGAGCGGCTTGTAGACGCCGTGCAGGTTCTGGTCGCCATGACGGAGTTGGCGCCCGGCAACGTGGCCCTTTGGATTCGCCTGGCCGAAACGGCCGTGTTGGCCGGGAGCATGGAGCGTGCCGTTTCGGCGTTCACTGCGGCCATGGATCTGCTCCGCCTGTCTGGGCGCACCGAGGACTACCTTCGGGTGGCCGAGCGCCTCTCGGGCTTGAGGCCGGACAACTTCCTGCTGGTCCGCGAGCTAGGGGCTCAGTATCTTGAGCATGGAGACCTGGCATCCGCATTGGCCAAGCTGCATCGGTGCATCGATGCCAATCCTCAGGATGTGCGAACGCTGAATTTGCTGGTGGAGGCCTTTCTCCAAGTACGGGAGCCCGATAAGGCGATTAACGCCCTGCGGCTGCTCGCCGACCTTCACTTGGATCGGGGAGAGGCCCAGGAGCACGCGCTCATCTGCCAGCGGCTGAGCGCATTGGACTCGTCGGGGGCTTCG
>JAOZUO010000006.1:68104-93185 GCA_029938605.1 Deltaproteobacteria bacterium
CCGTGGAGCCGACCGTGAAGCCGACCGTGGAGCCGACCGTGGAGCGGCTCATGGAGCCGCCCGTGGAGTCGGCCCGCGACGATTCAAGTACGGTGTTGGAGGAAGGTACCATTTTGGAGGTCGCCACGCTGTTGAGGGAGGCGGCCGGGTACACCAAGATCGGCCTGTTCGATGGAGCCGCCGATGCGCTGCATCAGGCGCGGGTGCTCGACCCGAACCACGAGGAAGTGTTCGAGAAGCTCAGGATTGCGTATCTCAAGGTGGGAGCTGTCGATGACGCCGTGGCTCTGATCGTAGATCATGCCGAGAGGCTGGTGGCTTCTGTACCGGAACGGGCCACCGGGCTGCTGGACGAGGCGCAGGAGTTGAACCCAGATCATCCGGCGGTCTTCCGCGCGCGAATGGGCCCCCTGGATCCGCACGACCTGGATTCGGGGGCAGAGGGATTTGGGACCGGTTCCGCCTCCACGCGATGTGTGACGGCGGAGCCACGCTGGGCCAATGAGGGGTCCAACATGAAGCTCAGTTCCGACATCACGGCGGTTACGGCCAAGCGGCCGCTGCCACCCAATGTCACGGTCAAGATCAATGTGGATGACCTGGAGCGAACTCTGCACCAGGAGCAGCGCATGAGGGAGTCCGAAGGCGGACGGGCCCAGGGGCAGGGGGGCGTGAAGGACGCCCCGGCTGGCGTCTTCGGGCAATCGACCGAGCTGAGCGCACAGCCGAGCAGACCTTCGGCGTTTCGGGATCTCACCACCGCAGAGATCGATCTCATGGAGCTGCGTGAGGTTCTGGGCATGGATGCAGAAACCAACGATCAATCGGCGTCGGCGCCGGTCCAAGGCGACGCGCGCAGGGAGTTCAAGCCCGAAACCACATCACCCAACGCGCTGGTTCGAAGCGTCCGCTGGCGCCACCTCGCGACCCACCACGACGGGGATTAGAAATCAGAAATCCGGAGAAGCCGGAAAAGATGGAGAAGCCGGAATCGATGGAATGCGCCTGCCGTAGGAACGTTCGCTGAGTGGCTCAGTGGGTCTGTTGCAGTGCCTCCAGGGCGGCTTGGAGCTCGTCCCGGGTGAAGGGCTTGGGCAGGAAGGCTGACGGGGAGGTCATCCGGTCCGCGTGGATGGTGGATCCGTCGGTGCAGCCGGAGATGAACAGCACCCGGGTCTCGGAGCGTTGACTCGTGAGCTGCGTCGCGAGCTGGGTCCCCGCCAGGCCGGGCATGACCACATCGGTGACGAGCAGCTCGATGGGACCGTCGTGGGCGGCCGCTTTTTCCAGGGCCTCGTCGCCGCACCCGGCCACGATCACCTCGTAGCCCAGCTCTCGAAGCATCATATTGGCGACGTCCCGGACAAGCTCCTGGTCCTCCACCAGGAGCACGGTGGTGCCGCTTGCCGGCGGTGGGGGGGCGTGGGGCGGAGATGGAGCTGACGGTGGGTCGGCCCATGTGCTCTCGTGCTCCGGTGTGGGGGCCAGGGGTAGATACACGGTCAACCGGGTGCCCTGGTTGGGCGCTGTTTCAATCCGGATGTGACCACGGGACTGGTCGACGATGCCGTACACGGTGGAGAGCCCGAGGCCGGTGCCCTTCTGCTTGGGCTTGGTAGTGAAGAAG
Source organism: Deltaproteobacteria bacterium (assembly GCA_029938605.1). GTDB lineage: Bacteria > Myxococcota_A > Polyangia > HGW-17 > JAJRWW01 > JAJRWW01. The sequence goes on from JAOZUO010000006.1 coordinate 69,732, forward strand.
GGCTCGAAGATCTGGGCCTCGGTGTCCGGTGACATGCCGACGCCCGTGTCCGAAACCGAGAGCGTGATGTACTCCCCGACGGGCACGATCCCGGTGGCCGCGGGGAGCGGCTCCGACACGACGGCGGATTGGCTCCGCACCACCACTTCGCCACCTTCAGCCATGGCGTCGCAGGCGTTGGACACCAGGTTCATGGCGATCTGCTCCACCTGACTGGGGTGGATCAGCACGGGGGCGTTGGCGGCGTCGGAGTGTAGTCGCAGCACCAGATGGCTCCGCTCGCCGGCCAGGCCTTGCAGCATGGGTTCCATCTCGGCCAGGATGGGATCGATCTTCACCCGGGTGGGCGCGTTCGGATCCCGACGGCTGAAGGCCAACAGCTGGGTGGTGAGGGCCGCGGCCCGTCGCGCGGCGCTGATGATCTTTTCCACCGGACGGCGGCGGGGATCCGTTTTCGGCAGGGTGCGATGCACGAGATCGCTGTTTCCCAGGATCAGGGTCAGCAGGTTGTTGAAGTCGTGGGCCAGGCCGCTGGCCAGGCGTCCCATGGCCTCCAACCGCTCGATCCGCAGGAGCTTGGACTGGCTCTCGGCCAGCTCGTCCATGGCCTGCTGGCGGTGGAGCGCCACCGCGGCGAGGTTGACGTAGGCCTCCACGACGTCAGGGTTCGCGAGGGGCTCGTTCCGGCGGGTCAGAACGACGACGGTGCCGTGCAGTACGTCTCGGCGGGAGATCCCCATGGCGTAGACGCGGCCGATGCCGAAGATCCTCTCGGCCCCCTGGCAGACGACCTTCGGCACGGCTCCCATGCACATGTCGTAGAGGCCCTCCTCGGCCAATACGAGGGTTCCTTTCCCGAGGTTGTCCCGGTAGAATCCGCTCTTTGGGAGATCCACCCGGGAAGGGTTCAGGCCGATGGTGCGGGCGAACCGGATCCAGTGGCGGACCGGGCCGATGGCTTCCCGGACTGTGAGGAGGCCCGCTCGCTCGTCGCAGGAGGTGAGCACCACGCTGGCGTTGCCCACGACCTCTCCCAGTCCGGCGGCGATGAGGGGATAGATGTCATCTCCCGGTTGCGACTCCAGAAAAGACATGGCCCGCCTGGAGAAGAGGGCCGGTAGGTCGCGGGGAGAGGGTCGCGAGCGGGTCGGGACGGGGAGGTGACGGGGGGCCAACGTCACCATGGTGGACCGCCGGCCCGCTTCCTCAAAAAGGATCGCGTCTACGGTGAGCTCCATGGGCATGCCCGCGGCGGTGCGCAGGGTCACCTCCCAGGTGCCCGCCTCCACGGTCAGCAGATCCCGCAACGCCTGGGCCAGGGATCGGTGGTTGTCCTCTTCGGCGAGATCAAGCACTGTGCGTGCCTTCAGCTCCGGCTTCGCATATCCCAGCAATCGCTCAGCGGCCTCGTTGCAGACGCGGATCTGTGCAGGTGTGCCGTCCCCGGCCAGGTCGAAGATGAGCGCCGCCTGGGGGGCTGCGTCGAAGGTCAGCCGATAGAGGGCCTCCTCTCGGGACGGGAGATTGTTCGGCAGGGCAGGTTGGGGATTCTCGCTCATGGCTGTAGCTCACCGACGATCGCCATCTTACTTAATGTCTGGGTGAATGGGTATTGTACTCGCATCCGGCCCTCGTCTGGCAAGGTTCTGCAGCACCGGATCCCGGGGGTAGGATTCTATCGCCCGGCGCAGCAGACGCTGGGCTTGGGTCCGGTGGCCCGCGTCACGTAGGGCGATCACCTTATAGGTCAGGAATCGGCGGCGCTGATCGTCGTCTCTGGGGGGGCGCACCAGGAGGGTCAACGCGCGCCTGGGGCGGAGGCGCTTGAGCCAGCTCGAGGCCAGGCGCAGGCGGACTTCGTCGTTGTCCGGCGCCAGGCGGTGGGCCGTGTAGAGGGCGGCCCAGGCCGGCTCGTTGAGCCGCTTATGTTCCAGCAGGGTGGCCAGGGCGAGCAGCTTTTGGGGGCGGTTCATGACCCGGGCGTAGCCGGCGAACAGGGGCTTGTAAGCCGGATCTTTGGGCCCGTTTGGCAGCGCCTTGCGCAGGGCCGCGTCGAAGAGCCGGCTGAAGCCGGAGGGGAGCTTGATGATGCGCACTGCCCGCGCGTAGGCCTCCATGGCCTCGAGGTGCGCCCGTCGGTCGGAGGCGGCTTCGCCCTTTTTGAGCCAGGCATAGTAGCTGTTTGGCTGGCGGGCGGTGGCCAGGTCCCAAAGAGCCCGATCCGAGGTCCAGGCTCCACTCAGGTGGATAGACAGTCCGCCCCAGACCAGGCCCACTGCGAGCACAGCGCCCAGCAGCGCGCCTACGCGCGGGTTGCGGCGGGCGCGATCCAGCGTGGAGCGCAATCCACCGGCGGCGTGGGGCGTCACCAGCCAGGCTGTCACCAGGGCCAGGGAGATCGTGGGCAGGATGAGGTAGCGGTCGTTGACCCGATAGTACAGAGGCACGAGGTTGGTCATGGGCGCCAGAGCCAGGAGGAACCATCCGAGGGCGAAAAGGGTTCTCCACCAGCGGCGCACCAGGCAAAGCACGCCCAGCAATAGGGGACCCACGAGCCCCGCCACCGCTTGGCCGGACCACCCGCGGGGGACGCGAGCTGGGTAGAGGGGGGATAGGTCGAAGGGCCACACCACAGCGCGGAGGTAGTGCCCGAGGCTGTCGCCCACACGCGCCAAAACGGGGCTGGGGTCCTGCCGCATGATCTCCCGGGATTGCCAGCGTCCCCCGACGATGGGCACCAGGGCTACGGCCACCGCGAGGTGGGGTAGCACCCGCACCAGGGCAACGCGGAGTCGGGTGCCGCACAGGACCCAGTCCAATAGCAGCAGGAAGGCCGGGAGAACAATGAGGGTGTTTTTCGACAGCAGGGCGCAGGCGAACAGCGCGAAGGAGAGGGTGGGACGCCGCTGGTCCCGGGCGCCCGTTCCCTGGACGTGAAACAGCGCCGCGCCCATGGCGAAGGCGAAGGACTGTACGTCTTTGAGCTCGGTGATCCAGGCTACTGACTCCACGTGGCTCGGGTGGGCGGCGTAGACAGCCGTGGCCAGGATCGCCGCCAGGGTTGGGATCCCGAGGCGCAACAGGAGCCGATACAAAACAGTCAGGCCCACGGCGAAAACGAGGATGTTCACTGCGTGGAAACCCGGCGCCCAATCGCCCCAAAGCGCAACCCCGAGGGCGTTGCTCAGGTGGTGCAGGGGCGTGTAGACCTCCTGGTGCAGGGTGGACACCAGCGTCCACAGGTTGGTGAAGTCCAGGGAATGTACCGTGGGGTTGTTCACCAGGAACTGGTGGTCGTCCCAGTGTAGAAAGCTCCCTCCCAGGGCGCGCCCGAAGAGTGCCAGGCCCAGGAGGAGAAACCCAACGAAGGGCCAGACCACGCGCAGCCAGACGGTCTCGTCTCCAGGCGGAGTATCGGGGGGCGCGTTCGTGGATGACTTCGGGGAGGGAGGCCCCTCCTTCTTTCGGGGGACGGTTGCGCCGCTTGGCGTGGCCGCGTCACGTCTCTTGCGGGCCCGCCCGCCCGATCGCTTTTTGCGCCGGGATCCCATGGCGGCTCAGTGTAGACGCAGGCCTGCGATATTGCTAGCGGCAGTCGAGGGTGTAGGGATTGACCTTCTTGCGGCGGTAATATTTGTGGCGTTTGGGCTTGGGGCCGAGGGGACCGGGGGTTTCACCGGGGCGGAGCCGCTGGACGGTCCACACATCCGTAGTGCACCAGCCCGTGACGTAGATGAGCTTGTCGGCGGGGTGTACCGCTAGTCCGGAGGCCTTGACGATGTCTAAGTCCAGCGTGACGACCTTGCGGGTTTTGGTGTCGATGATGGCCATGTAGTGCTTGGCGTAGACCGCCACGTATACGAACTTTTCGTCTTTGGACAGGGCGATTGTGCGGGGCATGGAGCCTACAAAGATTTTGTGGATCACCTTGCCCAGGGCTGTGTCGATGACCTCGATGCGCCCCTTGCGCAGGACCGACACGTACAGAAGCTTGCCGTCTTTGGTGAGCGCTGTGTGTCGCGGGTACCGGGACGTGGGGATCTGCTTGCGGACTTTCATGGTGGTTGTGTCCACCACGGTCACCGTGCGGCCGCCCGTGTTGGCCACGTACAGGGTCTTGCCGTCCGCCGTCACCGACAGCCCGCGCGGATAGCGGCCGGTCTTGACCCGCCCCAGCCGTTTGAGGGTTCTGGCGTCCAGCTTTGCCACGCCTCCCAGCCAGTTGGCCACATAGAGGGTCTTGCCGTCCGCCGATAGGGTCATCTGTTTGGGCAGGCTCCCGGGCCGCACGGTCTTGTGGATCTGCCAGTCCTTCGTGGAGATCATGTGCAGCTTGTCTTTGTAGAAGTCCGTCACGTAGAGCCTGGCGGAGTCCGGGCTCGAGATGGACTCGATGGCGTTTCCACGCCAGTGTAGGGTCTTAATGCGCCGCAGGGTTTTGGCGTCCAGCACGTCTACGTTCTTGCCCCGGCGCATGCCGAAGTTGGTGACATACAGGTATTTGCCATTGGGGGACACAGAGCACCCCTTGGGCATCACGCCGGTCTTGGCGCCGCCCCAGATGCGAAAGGTGTTCCCGCCGAGCGAAACCGAGTAGCCAATCTTGCGTTTCCGCACATTGGATCGGGCCTGACTCGGTGGGGCCGTGGCGGCAAAGGCAAGCCCCGCCAAGCTCAGGCCCACGACGAAGCCGGCCAGGGTTGGTTGTCTCATTTGCAAATTTTCGTCCTCACTGCGGTTCCTCCGGTCTATGACGGCCCCGGACGCCGGAGATTCAAGATGCTGCACCCCACCCATACTGTCAACTCAGGGATTGGGAACAGATTCCGCTCGCTTTACTTGTTGGGCTATAATGCCAGGGTATTGGAGAATGTTCCGGCGGCGACCCTGGAGTCGATGATCGACGCCATTCGGGTACAGGACCATGGGCGTCGGGACTTCATGGTGGCCGTTGCGGCGGTGTCCGTGGCGGCTGGGGCGGCCACGGTGGTGTTGACGGGGTGCGAGGATGACATGACCGCCACCGGCATCCGGCCACCGGACGACGCCGAGGTCAGCGCGGATGCTTCGGAGCTCGACGGAGGGGAGTAGGATGTCATGACACAGCGTGAAGGTCGTGGATCGGGGCCGTCCATCGTGGGCGGGCAGCCCAGCGGGGGGAGCGGTCAGGATCGGGCGGACGTGACCGTAGGCGTGGAGCGGATCCTCTACGACGCGGCCATGGATGATGCCTTTCGTGCAGCGCTCCTGGCCGACCGGCAGGGGGCGTTGGCGGATCGGAATATCGTCCTCAAACCCTCCGAGGAGGCGGTGTTGGCCACCGTGTCGGATACCACTTTGGAGTCCATGATTGGCGCCATTCAGGTGCCCGACCACCGCCGCCGCCGCTTCATTAAGGCCGTGGCCGCGGTCTCGGCTGGCTCCGCCGGCGCGGTGCTGCTCAATGGTTGCATCATCGCCACCGGCGTACGTCCCGACGACGACGGCACCGTGGAGCCCCAGGATGCAACGGTGGACGCCAGCGCCCTGGAGGACGTGGCCACCGTTACGGGGATTCGCCCCGCACCTCCGGAGCCGGAAGACCCCGAGGATCCCCAGAACCCCTAGCCCGACGGGGTCCGCCTTCGCGCCGGCCCTGTCCACCAATCCGGATCGATTCACCGCCATGGCAGATATTACCCTCGTCAACCTGAACATGCTCTACGTCCGGTACGTCGACAGCGTGGACAAGGAGCTGCACCTGCCCCTCGGGCCCCTGTATCTGGTCTCGGCCCTGGAGGCCGCGGGCATCGACGTGGACTTCCGAGACTACCAGCTCGCCGACGTGGCCGATCCCTTCGAGATCGACGCCATCGCCCGGTTCTGCGCCGATCCGGCCCCCATCATCGGCTTGTCCTGCATGGCGAACCTGCTGCCCTTCACCGTGCTTGCCGCCAAGGAGCTCAAAGCCCGGTACCCGGACCGCACCATTGTGCTGGGCGGCGTGGGTCCCAAGGCCGTGGAGGCGAAGCTCCTCGAGCGGTTCCCCTGGATCGATCTCATCGCCCATGGCGAGGGCGAACGGGCGACGGTGGCCCTGGTGGAGGCCTTGTCGGGCAGCGGCGCAGCGGACCTGTCCCAGGTACCAGGGCTCTTTTACCGGGACGGCAACGGTAAGGGCAATAGTAACAGTAACAGTAACGGCAACGCCGCCAGTGGCTCTGGAGGCGTTGTCCGCTGCACTGAGCCCGCGGCTCGCATCGAGCACCTGGACGAGGTGCTCCTCCCTGCCTACGAACGCGTGCCCGTGGAGCGGTACGACGCCTACGGCATGATCACCTCCCGGGGCTGCCCCTACAAGTGTACCTTCTGTTCCGTGGCGCCGGTATGGGGCCACCGGTCCTTCCTGCGCAGCCCCGAGTCCATCATCGACGAAATGCGCCGTATCCAGGACGTGTCCGGCGCGGACCTGTTTTTGTTTCAGGATGAGTTCTTTGTCTCCTCCAAGCACGCCGTCATGGCGTTTTGCGATGCGTTGGACAGAGCGAACCTCAAGGTTCGCTACAAGGCCTTCGGCCGGGTCAACCTCACCGATCGCGAGACCATGGACGCCCTCGTCCGCACGGGCTGCATCGAGCTGCGCTACGGCATCGAGTCCGGCTCGGACCGCATCCTCGAGCTCACGGAGAAAGGCTTCACCGCCGCCGACGCCGTGAAGGTCGTGTCTGAAGCCACCACGGTCTTTCCCCGAGTGGACGCCTTCTTCATCTGGGGGTTCCCCTTCGAGACCATGGAGGACTTCTACCAGACCGTCTTCCAGATGATGGCCTTCCGTCTCATGGGCGCGCGTATCCTGCCGTCCCTGCTGTGTCTTCTTCCCCAGACGAAGCTTTACGACGACCTCACCGACGCCCAGCTCGCTCAGCTCACGCTCTGTACCGAGCTTCTGCCCGAGTACATGGTCACCGGCCACGAGGTCTACCAGGGCGGCCGCATCACCACCGTGGGTGAGCACCAGTCCATCTTCGACTTCATCGCTGACCACCCCGATCTCTTCCCGGGTTTCTTCCTGTGCGATCCCGACGACCTTTTGCCCCAGAAGCTCGCCATCCTCCGGGAGCACGGCTTCTACACCTCTGGTCGCCTGGACATCAAGGAGACAGATTCCTGCGGTGCCCACTCCCCTCGCGAAGGCTGAGCCGTACCCACCTCACTCCGTATCCACCCATGGAGTTCTCACTCCATCTCCAGGAGTGACGCGGGGAGGCCCATTCGTGTGAGTGGCGTTCGTAGGTCGTCGGGGAGACCGGCGGTGAAGCACAGGACCTCGCCCGTTGTGGGATGCGGGAGCCAGAGGCGCGCGGCATGGAGCGCGAGTCTGCGCAGGCCGTATCGCTCAGCGATGGCCCGGTTGAGGGGGCCCTTGCCGTAGTTGGCGTCGCCGATGACCGGGTGGGACAGGTGCTTGAGGTGACGCCGCACCTGGTGTAGTCGCCCGTGGTGCAGGCGTGCGGCGACCCAGGACAGGTGCCGGGGCTCGGTGGGGGCGGTGTATAGCGTCTCGATGTCGGTGGTGGCGTCCACCCGTGGTCCGTTGGGGCGACGCGGGATCGGGTGATCCACGGTGACGTGGTCCGACGGCGTCCCCCGCACCAGGGCCCGATACTCCTTGCGCAGTCCAGACGCCGCGGTGGCCTCGCCCAGTTGTCGGGCGGAGGCGGCGTCCAGGGCGAAGGCGATGACCCCGCTCGTGCCGCGATCCAGCCTCTGCACCGGGTGTACGCCCGCGTCCGGGATCAGGCTGCGCACCCAGTCCACCAGGGTCACGCGGTCTCGGCCCCAGCCCCGATGAACCAGCAGGCCGGAGGGCTTGTCCACCACGAGCAAGACATCATCCCGGTGGAGGATTCGCCCGGTGAGGGGGTGGTCCAATCGTACCTCGTGCGTGCGTGCGTGGGTTGGGTTGGGTTGGGTTGGGTCCCGGGGGAACAGGCTATTGGGCGTAGAGCGGGACCATGTCCGTGACCACGATGGAGTCCGGGAGCACGGGGATCTCCTGGGTGGAGATCAGGCACCCGTCCGGGCAGTCGCCGTAGCGGCCCCAGAACTCCATGGTGATGAAGTCTCCGGGGGTGGGGACGAGGTTGGCGATGAGGAACTGCCCCTCGGGGTCGGTGAACATCTGACCGCGCACCGGCATGCCGTCGGCGAAGTAGAAGGCGTTGCGGTCAGCCCCCTCATAGACCGACAGGAGCTGGCGTCCCGGGTCGGACTCCGGGCCGTCGTAGGCGCGCATGGCACCCCATTGGAGCTCGTCGCGGTTGCAGTCGTACACGCGGCCGGCCACGATGCCGGTGCCCGCGTCGCGCCCGATGCCCAGGATGGCGGGCACCGTCTGCATGGTGACGTCGGAGATAACGAGCCGGTCCTTGCCCGTGGCCTGGGGGGGGCCCGGTGGCATGCCGGCCACGGGCTCATTGAGCTCCAAGGTGATGAAGTAGTCCTGGAAGGTCGGATCCCAGATCTTGAACTGCATGCGCGCCACGTTGGCCGGCGCCATGAGCGAATAGGATCCGGTGGGGCCCGTCTCGGCGGAGGTGTCGTAGGGGGTATCGTTTATCAGATCCTCCAGGGTCTCGTACACAGACACCAAGACGCCCTCCACGGCCCAATCCTCCTCGAAGTCCTGCACGATGCCGCTGATCTCAGTCTCCATGGTGTAGACCATGGCCGGGTCGGCCGCACCCTCGCAGCCAAAGTCGGGAGTCCCCACCGGCGTGACCATCATCTCGTCGGAGAGGTGGTCCTCGGTGGCGTTGCTGTTGCCGTTGTCGTTGGTTCCCCCGTCATCGTCGCCGCAGCCGGACAGGGACGTGGCGAGACAGAGGAACAGCCCGGCGGCCAAGGTCCCCACCAGATTACGATTGCGCATCAATACCTCCTGTGGAGCACTGAGTATACAAACGGCCGACCTGGGCCTGTCAACCAGGGATTTTCGGAGGGGATATTTGCGTTCGAATCCACTTCTGGGGTGGAAACTAATACCAGATTGTGGGTAAGTTTGGGGGGACCGGCGTTGTGCCGGAGCGGGAGAGTCTCATGGCAAAGCTGATGGATCCGGATGTGGCCTTGGCGATGGTGCTCCAGCGGGCGGGGGAGCCCCGAGCCGAGGCGCTGGGGTTGGCCGAGGCGCTGGGGCGGACCCTGGTAGAGCCCGTGCGGGCCAGCGCGGACCAGCCGTCTTTTGGCAAGGCCATGATGGATGGCTTCGCCGTGTCGGTGGCCGACGCTGGGCAGTGGGTGGACGTCATCGATGAGGTGGCGGCCGGTCATCGCTCCGAGCGTTCGGTGGCGCCTGGGGCGGCCATCGCCATCATGACCGGGGCGCCCTGTCCCGACGGCACCGAGGCTGTGGTGAAGGTGGAGGATATCCAGAGAGACGGAGACCGGGTGGAGCTCCCGGCGCTCATCGTCGGGGGACAGCATTTCGAGGCCCAGGGCGGTTTTTGTCACGCCCAGGACGAGATCATCCCGGCGGGAACCACTCTGACGTCGGTGAACACGGCGGTCATCGCGTCCATGGGACAGGCCTCCGTGCAGGTGGCGGCGGCGCCCTCGGTGGTGGTCATCACCACGGGAGACGAGCTGGGCAAGCCCGGCGAGCCTCTGGGCGCGGCCCAGATTTACGACTCCAACGGACCCATGCTCCTGGCCCAGGCCCGGCTGGTGGGGGCAGGGGAGACCCGACGCCTCCACGCCCTGGACACGCCGGAGTCGTTGGCTCAGTCCCTCGACCAGGTGCGCGACGTGGACATCGTGGTGCTCACCGGCGGGGTGTCCATGGGACGCTACGACCTGGTGCCCGGGGCAGTGAAGGCGGCGGGCGGGGAGCAGGTGTTCCACAAGTTGAAGCAGAAGCCGGGCAAGCCCATCTTCTTCGCCGTGCGCGGGAGACAGCTCATCTTCGGCCTGCCGGGGACGCCCCTGGGGAGCCATCTGGGCTTTCACCGGTATGTGGCGGCAGCCATCCGTCAGCTCCACGGCCGGGATCCCGCCCGGGAGCGACGCACGGGCGTTCTGACCGAGGCGCTGCAGATGCACGGCCGCCGGACCCTCTTCCGCCTGGCCCGGGCGCGGCGCGTGGACGGCAGTTGGCTCGTGGATCCGCTCCCCTGGCGCGGCTCCTCGGACCTGTGCGGCCCGTCCCTCTCGAACTGCTATTTGCGTTTTGAGACAGGAGAGACCCGGCTCGAGGCAGGTGACGAGCTCGAGTTCGAGCTCATTGACGGCCTGGATCTCCGGTAATTAGAAAAGTCGGTCCGGGCAGGACATGAGCTTGTTTACGTTCCAGATCCCCATCTGAGGGACGGCGTCCACCTCGGCCAGGGAGTGGAAGAGGTTGTCGTCGGCGGTACCGGTCTCGCCGTCGGGGCCATCCCGATGGGCGAGGAGGTTCCGGGCGGCGTCGGCGTGGAGCCCACAGTCGATATCCAGTAGCTCCAGGTCGGCGTAGGTCTGGTCGTTGAGCAACTGCAACATGTCCAACTCGGGAATGGTCGGCAGATACCCGAAGCTGGTAGCGCAGTTTGCGATCCGCTCGAGGGTCAGGCGTCCTACGCCAAAGATCTCATCGAGCTCCGCAAAGGTGTCGATTGCGTTGTCATCCCAGGTGCCCCCTTCGCCATCGGCGCCGTTGCGATGGTCCATGATCTCCTGCGCCGTATCACTGCGGATTTGGCAGTCCACGTCGAGGGTTTCGGTGTCGGTGAGGGTGTGATCGTTCAGGAAGGCCAACATGGCGACCTCCTCGGCGTTCAACTTCAGAGTGGGGCCCTGGGTCGGCGCGGCGGTCTCCTGGAAGGTGGGCTCGCAGCCGGCAACAAGGAAGGAGGCGATAAGTACAAAGCTGACGGTTTTCATGGCTAGTCTCTCTTTCGTGCGCTGCGGAATTGCAACACACGTGCCAGCCTTGAATGGATCACCAACCATCTGTAATGAGCTGATATACTTGGATTCGAATCCGAGAGTAACTCTGGAACGGTTATATTCAGAAAACAGAAGTTGTATATCTGCAACAGGTGGTTACTTTGATGTAAGCTCACGCCTGAGACGTAGCTCATATTTCTTGAGCAGCCGGTATAGGGTCACCTTGTTCACGCCGGCCAGGGTAGCGGCCCGGGCCACATTGCCCTCGCATTCCCGCAGGAGGTTGATGAGATACTCCCGCTCCAGGGGGGCCAGCCACTGGTCCCGGAGCTCCTTGAGGCTGGGCCGGTGGACCGCTTCGGTCACCGTGGGGCCGGGGGAGCGCAAGGCCGCGGGCAGGTCTTCGGGCTGGACCTGGGTGGTCGTGCACATGATGACCGCGTGCTCGATCACATGCTCCAGCTCCCGCATGTTTCCGGGGTAGTCGTGGGCCTCCACCAGCGCCAGGGCGGCGGGAGAGAGTTGCTGTACGTCCTTGTTGTGGCGCTGTATCGCCTGCTTCAACAGGATCTTCGACAGCGTTCGAATCTGGTGGCGGTAGGTCCGCAGGGGCGGTAGCTCCATGGTCACCAGGCTCAGCCGGTAGTACAGGTCCTCGCGATAGGTCCCGAGCCGTACCATATCCAACAGGTCGTGGTTGGTGGCGCAGATCAAGCGGACATCCACATGCTTTGGAGGATCGTTGCTCCCCAGGGGTTGTACGTCGCCCTGCTCCACGGCTCGGAGCACCTTGGGCTGCAACGCCATGGAGAGGTCGCCTACCTCGTCCAGAAACAGGGTGCCTCCATCCGCTTTCTGGAACTCGCCCAGCTTGGTGAATGTGGCGCCCGTAAAGGCACCCCGGACGTGCCCAAAAAGGGTGGATTCCAGGAGCTGTTCCGGGATGGCGGCGCAGTTCACCGCCACGAAGGGCTTATGATTTCGCCGGCTGTTGAAGTGGATGGCGTTGGCCACGAGCTCTTTACCCGTGCCGCTCTCGCCCCGGATGAGCACCGGCGCGTCGGTGGGGGAGGTCTGCTCCAACTGGCGCTCCACCTCCAGCCACTGGGGCGACAACCCCTTGATGAGCAGTACGCGGCCCGTCTCCTGGAGCTGCGTCCTGGAGAGCTGCGCCCGTCGCAGGAACTTCGCGGCGGACGTTGCCAGCGCCACCAGCCCCTCCAGGTGGGAGGCGTCGAAGGAGCCGGGCTCCCGGGAGGAGGCGCTGATCACGCCAATGGCCCGGCCCTGGTACGGGATCGGCACGGCCGCCATGGAGCGGACCGCCTGGAAGTATGGCGCATAGTGCGGATCGGAGGCCGTGTCCTCGCACAGGTAGGGAGCGTTGTGGTCGTAGACCCACATGGCGATGCCGACGGGTTCGCCGTCCGTCCGGCGAGGGATCACGGTCTGGGGCAGGTTGACCATGAGGCCGTTGACCACATGGAAGTCGATGGCGAGCCCCCCCTCCTCTTCATCCCACAAGAAGATTGCCCCGTTCCTGCTCCCGGTCTGGTCCAGGGCCAGCTCCATGATCCGCTGTTCGAGAGACTCGATCTCCGCGGCATGGAGCTGCTCATCGATGCCCGAGGGGTCTAGAAACTCAGCAGGATCCAGCATAAAATCCATTGTAGCAACGCGGCAGCTAAAGTAAAATATCGAAGGATGATATGAAACAATAGGTGAGGTGATGAACCTATCTACACGATCTGACGGTTGCCCGGTTGCAAGAGCAGGACTGATTGTCGTGTCCGCCGTTTTGCTGTCCATGGTGCCGAGCTGCCCAGATCCTGATGTCGTGTACAAGCCAAGCTGCTACGATCGGGATGGCGCCATCCGCCCTGACGCCGCCGTCGACGCCGGCCCGGACGCCGGCCCCGATGCCGCCTTTGCCTGGCTCACGGTGCTGCACACCTCGGACATGCACAATCACGCCAGTGGATACAGTCGCTACCCCGATTACACTCCCTTGGACACCACTGACGGTGACCTGGTCACCGGCGGCTACAGCCGCATCGCCGGGCTGATCAACGAGATCCGAGCGGCACGGGATGCCTCCGACATCCCGGTGCTGGTGTTCGATTCGGGGGACTATTTCATGGGGTCCATCTATGACATGACCCTGGATGACCCCATTACGCTCAGGTTCTTCCAGCTCATGCAGTACTCCGCCATCACCATCGGGAACCATGAGTTTGACTATATGCCCGAAGGGCTGGCGTTGATGTTCAACAACGCTCTGGCCTCCGCCATAGGTTTCGACATACCCATCGTGGCTTCGAATACGTTCACCGACCCTTCTTCCAGAGAGACCGGAGATGACGACCTCGAGGAGCTCTTTGCCAACGGCAGGATCTCGAGAAAGGTGATCTTCGACCTGCCAAACGGCTTGCGGGTGGGGGCTCTGGGCCTTGTCGGTCCGGAGGCCGACACCGCGGCGCCCCTGGCGCCGCCGGTGACCTTCAACAACGACTATGGGTTCTTGCAGGGGCTGGTGGATGAGCTCCGCCATAAAGACAGAGTGGACTTCGTGATCATACTGTCCCACAGCGGGATTCATGAGAACGGAAGCGGCGACGATACCAACTTGGCCTACATGGTCGATGGCATCGATGTGATCCTCTCGGGCCACTATCACGATGTGACGCTGGAGCCCTACGAGGTCAATGGGGCCCTCATCTACATTCCCGGTGAGTATGGACAGTGGCTCAGTCATCTGGACGTCAAGGTGGATGTGACCTACGGCGGGATCGCCGAGTACGACTTCGAGCTCATCCGGGTGGACGACAGGATCACCGGAGACGCCTCCATTCAGGAGGTGGTTGACACCTACGACGCCACCATCGATGCGCTGCTGAGCGCCATGGGAATCGGGCTGGACATTCCCATGGTGGAGGTGGACTTCGATCTGGTGGGGGCAGGCATGGCCGAGAGCGGGCTGTGCAACATGGCCGCCGACGGCATTCGGCGGGCGACCACCATGGTCGCCTATTATTCGGGCGATGCTTCGCCGGTGTATTCCGTGGCGGCCTTCCCTTCGGGCGCGGCCCGGGACGGGCTCTTTGCGACGAACACAGGCTATGCCACCTTTGCCGACATCTACAACGTCGTTCCGCTGGGCGTTTCGCCGGATCCGGTCAACCAGAATATGCTGGGCTGGCCGCTGGTCTCCATCTGGCTGACCCCGGCGGAGCTCAAGGCTTTGGCCGAGGTGAGCGTTTCGATAGCGGTCGCTTTTGGTATCGAGGATCTCTTTATCTGCTTCTCGGGCATGCGCGTGGACTACGACCCCTGGGGACCCACCCTTCCGGCGGATCGGGTGAAGGGTCTCAGGCTGTGTGGCAATGCCATCCCAATTTCCGAAGGCGGGGATGGGGACTATTTCAGCATCGATTGCACCAACGAGCTGGACCTCAACGACAACACCACGCTGTACCGGGTGGTCACGGACTTGTACAACGTGCTGTTTCTGGGGGAGGTCGAGGCGATGACCGGTCTGGTCATCCAGCCGAAGTATGCTGACGGTACCCTTATCATCCCTCCGGGCGCCGACCGGATGGATATCATGAATGCCCGCATCGATATCGATGGGGATCCGAACAACGAGGTCATGGAGATGAAGTCCTGGATGGCGGTAATGGAGTTCATGACCTGCGATGCCTTCCCGGACAACGGTGGGATTGCGGGCGTGCCCGAGATCCCCGGGTATATCTACGACTCCACCGGTATCGCCATGGGGCGCTTCAATCCACTGTAGGCCACTGTAGGCCACTGTAGTATTTGCTCCGGACGGCGGAAGCTAGATCCGGAACTTGGCTTGGAGGAAGAAGTAAAAGCGCTGCCCCGGACTGGGCATCTTCTCCACGTCTGCGTTCAGGTCGTAGAATACATCACTGGTCCAGTGGGCACCGTCGAGCAGGTTGTAGAAGTTGGCGGTGAGCTCGAGGGGGCGACCGCCCAGCCTTCCCAGCAGACGTAGCCCGGCGTTGAGAATGGCCGCGGGATGGATCCGGTCGTAGACGCGATCACTCATCCGGGAGGTGCAGTAGTCGCTCTCCTCGGGGCAGATCATGACCTGGTTGGGGTCCTCGAAGGGCCCGATCACGCGCAGGGTCGTGTTCAAATCCAGCTTCCAGCTCCCCCGATCCATCAACCTGAACACTGCGCCCCCGGTCAGCCAATGGTTGGGCACTGACCGGAACATGCCGCCGTCCAGGGAGGAGTCGCCGTGCTGGCGGACGTAGGTGTACGAGAGTATCAGGCGGTGGCCACCGCGGAGGTCGAGGTCGGACATGGCCTCCGCGGCGTGGATCGCCCGCTTCGTGGAGTTGTAGTAGTTTCCTCCCAGCGATCGGATGACGCCGTCCAGCTCGGTGTAGGAGTAGTTCAGTCGGACCGTCCACTGTCGGATTTGCTTCTTGTTCTGCACCAATCGGGCGATGAGAGCGGTTTTGACGGCGCGGCTCTCCTCGGGCTTGAGATTGGGGTCTCCCCCGTAGTTTCCGCCCTGCGCGTTGCCGGACGTACTGTTGAAGACCGGTGGGCGGAAGCCGGTAGCGAAGTTCACCTTCAGATACAGTTGCGAGTAGAGGTTCCACACCGCGGCGGCGGAGTAGAGCAACACCGGGCTGTACCCCACGTTTCCCGCGGGGCTGTGCTGGAAGCGTATCCCCGCGCTGAAGGCCAGTTTCTTATGGGGCCTATACTCGCCCGAGAGGTAGCCCGCGTAGACCAGCCGGTCGGAGTCGAACGAGAAGGTTTCCCGGCATCCCGGCAGGTAGGTCGTGTTGGCGGGGTTGTTGGCATCGTAGACCGGGAGCATGTCCCCGTGACGGTTGTAGTACGAGCACGACACGATCCGGAGGAGGGAGTAGTTCAACTGCCCACTGGCGTCCAGGGGAACAGTGAAATGGGATCTGGCGTCCTTCACCCACTCGTAAAAGAGCTCACCGCCCCACAGCAGCTTGAATTTGCGGGCGATCTGCATGTTCATGTCCACAGTGACGCCCGCTCGGTGAGCCACGAGGGTGACCTCGTTGGCAGCGCCGCGCATGAGGTCGTTGGTGTAGGGCAAATACACCAGGGGGGCCGTCTGTCGGTCGAAGCGGGTGTAGTAGCCTTTGGTGTCCAGTTTCAGGCGGTCCTTCAGCCAGCGTCCGCGATACTGGAGGTAGGCGTAGCTGTCGTGATAGTTGTACGTGTTACTGTGAAGGTTCGGGTTGGGGCTGGAGGTGGACATGGGGATGCCCCAAATGGTGATGGGCTTATGGATGCCGTCCCACATCCAGGCCAACTTGCCCTCCTTGGCCGTCTTGATGAGGTCGGGCATCCGGTGGAAGGCGAACTGTCCGCCGAAGACCAGCTGCTGGGTGGATCCCGCCCAAGAGTACTTCACCTTGCCGTCGATCTGGGAGTACAGGCTCGTGGGCGTCGAGGTTTCGATGCCGTTGGGGAATCGGAAGGAGGTGGGGCCGCTCAGCTCGGCCGGGGAGCTCATGATCCACGGCTCGGGCATCAAGTACCGCGGGCCCTTGAACCACTCCACGCTAAAGTGGAGCAGCACGCCCAGGCGTCCTTTCAAAAATGTTTGCCCATAGAGCAGGTACGGTCGGATCACCTGCTCGTCACCCGGACCATGTCCCCCGCCAAACCCCATCTCCACACCGTTTACGTCCTCGGGGTCCTTGGTCATGACGTTGACGATTCCCAAAAAGGAGTTCGCGCCCCAGAGCACGCCGCCCGGGCTCGTCATGGTCTCGATCCGCTTCACCATCTCGATGGGGCTCCGACGAAGGGTGCCCGGGACGTTTAACTGTGGATCGAACATGCTGATCCCGTCCCGCAGGTAGAGCACGCCCTGGACCACACCCAACACCATCCAGGACGGGATCTGGTCGAACTGGGAGTTCGATTCCAGGAAGCCGGGGATAAAAAGCAGCGAGTCCATGAGGTTGCGATAGCCGAACCTGGCGATGTCGTCGGCCGTGATGATATGGATCACCGCCGGTGCCTCGGCCACGGTGGTCTTGGTCTTGGTGGCGCTGCGGACGATATTGCGGATGATGAGATCTCTGTCGGGGTCGTCGTCCGGATCCTCTTCGCCCGAGGGATCCGGCGCCTTCTTCTCCGCGGGATTTTTCTTTACGACGGATTTGGACCCCGAGCTCTGGGCACGGATCGGCGTCGGCGCCACCATCAGGGCGGCGATGATCCACAGGCTTAGGGGTAAGCTTCTCCGCATCAATGTCCTCTCGTTACCGGTGGATGATGATGAATTTCACCCGGTCGTTGGCGGCGCGGCCCGCCCTGCTTCTGTTCGACTTCAGGGGGCGCGTCTCGCCGTAGCCCGCTGTCGTGAGCCTCAACTTGGAGATGCCCTTCGCGATGAGGTATTCCCGAACCGCGACGGATCGATGCAGGCTCAGTCGTAAGTTTCGCCTGGCGCGCCCCCTGCTGTCGGTGTGCGATTCGATGCGGACCAAACGGATTGACGAGTGGTTCCGAATCACAACAACCACACCATCAAGCACTTTCTTTGATGCGGTGGTTAGTCGCGCGGTGCGCCTCACGAATCGGATGTGCTTGCCTTTGAGGTCGATCTGGTTGCCTTGGTACTTCCGGACTCGGCCCCCCTCCGGGCAGCCGTCGTGGTCCTGCAAACCGTTGAAGTCTTCGGCGACGTTGGGGCACTTGTCCTGTTTGTCCGGGATGCCGTCCTGATCGTTGTCCGGATCGGGGCAGCCGTCGTCGTCCATGAACCCGTCTGGGTCTTCGGCGAGGTTGGGGCACTTGTCCTGTTTGTCCCCGATGCCATCCCCATCGTTGTCCAGGTCGGGACAGCCGTCGGTGTCCTTGAACCCGTCCCGGTCCTCGGCGAGGTTGGGGCACTTGTCCTGTTTGTCCAGGATGCCGTCCTGATCGTTGTCCGGATCGGGGCAGCCGTCGGTGTCCTCAAACCCGTCTAGGTCCTCCGGATTGCCTGGACACTGATCCTTGTTGTCGGGTACCCCATCCTTGTCAGTGTCCTTGGCCGACGGTTTTTTTGCGCGACTCATGGGCGAGAAGCTTATCGAGGTGTAAAGCGACCACCGGGTGGAGCGGCCCTGGGGCCTGATCTGGTCCATCTCCAGGTACCGCCCGAGCCCTCCACCACCGGCCAGGGAAAT
The DNA here is from genome assembly GCA_029938605.1 of Deltaproteobacteria bacterium. Lineage (GTDB taxonomy): Bacteria > Myxococcota_A > Polyangia > HGW-17 > JAJRWW01 > JAJRWW01. The sequence goes on from JAOZUO010000006.1 coordinate 87,842, forward strand.
CGAGACGTCCGGAGATACCCGGAATGTCAGGCCCCCCAGCACCTCCATGGGCAGGTCGGCGTGACCCTTCACCTGTACGGGCACCCGGCCGTAGATCTCCATCCCGACGGTTATATAAGAAGTGAGCGCGAACCCGGCGCCCACCCCCCAGGTGATCTCGTCGTCGATTTCAAGCATCACGGTACGGGTGGAGGACGTCGCGTAGTCCACCGGCTCCAGGATCTGCTGCTCCTGTCGCAGCAGGTAGCCCGCGTTGGCCGCCAGGGTCACCGGGCCTCTGGTAAACGAGATCGCGAGGCGTCCTTCGCCGGCCCACGACCGCTCACCGGCCATGTACGTCTCGTCGCCCCTGGGCACAGTGAGGATGGTCAGCACTGCGAGATGGAAGCCCTTGGTACTCAGGAGGCCGAACTTCAGACCCAGTCGCATGTCTCCGGCCACCACCGTGGGGACCCAACGCGTGGTGTTGGAGAGGGGCTCATTCGCCAGGAAGCCGTTGGGATCGCTCAGGCTGAAGGCGCTGCCCAGCCACTGCCGGACGACGGTGATCTCCAGGTTCAACTGCAGAAAGCTCGCCAGCCCCAGATAGGTTTGAAGGGTGACGATGAGGCTCTGGTCCACCACGGGTACGGTACCGCCCTCGGGGGCGTCGCGTAGGCTCAGGGACATGGGCTCGTTGTTGGTGTGGAAGGTAAGCTGAAAGCCCCACTGCAGGGGCTCAACCAGACGCCCGGACTCCACGCTGAAGATGCCGAAGTGATCCATGGCCGGCTTGAGGATCTGTGGGTCAGCCGATCGGTTGCGATCATTGGCCCGGGCCCCGGACAGTGAGGTACATGTAACCAGCACTCCGGTCAGCACCATCGGGAGCACGTGGTCTCTGAGTCGCATAATCGGCCCCTCAGCCTCCTTGGCAGGTCGCCGGCAGCATGAATTGTACGAAGAACGCCTCGGGCACGGATCCACCTAAAAACTCCATGAAGATGCAGCCGGCCTCCTCGCAGGGCGTCTGGGGCGCACACTCACCGGTCATGTTGCCCATGCTCGATGTGGGATAAAATACTGCTCCCAACTGGCCGGACCACTCGTGGGGGCCCTCCTCGTCGCTCCACACCACGCCCGGCGTGGGGTCATCGAATACTAAATTTCCGGCTCCATCGATGCCCGGATAGAACGTCTTCGCCTCGGGGATGATGCCTCCGGGCTCGAAGGGAAGCGTCCCCTCCACGGGGTTGATGGATTCAATCGGCTCCGAGTCCACGTAGACCCCGATCCAGGTGCCGCAGGTCGCCATGGTACGCGGCCCGCCCCCAGCCGGTTCCGGGCAGCCGATGGATTCGAGCATGGCCGCGCCTCCCACGGCCTCGGTCCAGGCGGTCACCTGATCGTTCGTGATGCCGAAGGCGGCCACGTACTCCAGGTGTTGGTTCGCCACCGCGACGTAAGGCACCCCGGTCATGGTGTAGATATTCGCCTGGTCCTCGTCTAGATCGTCCAGAGCCAGCGCCACGAATCCGGTGCCCGGGACCGAGACGTTCAGGACCCGGAATGTACCCCAACGTGGGTTGACCTCTGCCCAACCCAGGGGCACGGTATTCTCCGGATCCTGGGCATACAGCAGCGGATCGTACACCTTAACGACGAGGTGGGTGGCGTCCTCGGCGGCGTCTGGGTCGCCCAGCAGGTTTGCCATGAAGACCGCTTCGTTGTCGTCCATCAACCAGTGCGCATAGCCGTTGATGCAGATCTCGCCGGCCGGCCCGAATTCCTCGGGGCAGGGGGGTGGGGGCTCGCCTTCATCCACCGCCTGTCCAACACAGACGAAGCCGCCGGTGGGCACTCCGGCATCGTCCAACTCGGACTCCACGGTGGTGTTGGGACCGCAGATCTCCTCCGAGGGGACGCACTCGGTGCCCAACAGCACGGTGTTCTCGCCGCAGTGAATTCCGCCGTCGCTCCCGGTGTAGCTCATGGGCACGCACAGGCCGTCGGCCTCCCGTGTACCAGGACCGCATTCCGGGCCCATACAACCCGGTGCCCAGAGTAGCACCTGGCCGGCCACCACCAAGGCTCCGACAGTCCGCCACGCGATGCCTCCCATGCGATTCCTCCGCAAATATCCTCGGCACTCAGGCCGAAGCGGCTTTTGGGGTTTAGATGCCAATGGGATCCTCATCGATATCGTCGAAGACCACGACGTGCATGAACACCGAAAGCGAATAGGGGTTTTCCAGCAAGACCGTAGTCACCCCGCGGTATACGTTGTCCCGGATGTATCCAATGGATTCGTCGCTCCGGCCGACCAGGAAGATCTGACTGCCGGCGCTGGGCCGCAGATCCTCTCGGGCGATGTTCTCAGGCGCGAGACGGCTCGGGTCGGGCTCCCGGATGATCAGGAATTCGGTCATCCGGTCCAGCTTGCCGGGCAAAAACAGGGTGATGCCTCCCAGCATGAGTCCGTGCCGGGGGTCAGGGCCGTCCACTACGCCGTAGAGCTCCCCGTGAAGCGGGTTGGTCATCAGTCGCAGGTTTCCCAGATAGTACCCTGTGGGGAGGCACCACTGGCAGAAGGTTTCCACCTCCTCTTGTACGAGGTTGGACCGAGCCAGCTTGGTCGCCGGGTTCGTCTCGAGCGGGTCCACGAACAGATGATCCGGCCAGGTCATGAAATCATAGCTCGGGAGGTGGTCGAAGCCGTAGTAGGGGCTGCTTGCGTCGTAGGTGGGGAAGGTCTCACTCGCGCTGACAACCGTGAAGATGTCCTCCAGGTACCCGTAGCGCGTCATGTTCACATAGGGGGAGCATTCGTACTCGGCCGAGACGCAGGCTTCGTCGGGGGTGAATTGGAGGCACGGATTGTCCATGTGCAGCGCGGGCTGGATCTGGAAATTGAACAGTCGAACGAAGCCCTCGCCGTCGATTTCGGCATGGATTTCGTAGTGTGAGAAGTAGCCCTCATCACCGGGGCCCAGGCCCGGCGTCGGTAGGACCAGGAAGCGTCGTTCGTAGCCGGTGCCAACCCAAAGATTGGCCTGCACGCGAGTGTCGTCGAACGAGTCGACACAGCTCATCAGGCTTGCCACGCCGGCTATCGCCAAGACCCATCTGGTCCAATGACGCATGGTCCTACTCTTCCCGTCTGGTGCAGAATTCTATCCCCATACGGTGCGGTATATGGCCAGAAATGTCCAGTTGTATCACTCGGTTCCGGAAGAGAGTGCGTCGTCTAGTTGGTGAAGTCCAGCTCGTTGGACGATTGCTCGGTCCGGTAGTCGACGTTGCTGTCAAAGGCGTAGTTGTCAAAGTCGAAGGAAGACATCATCCCGAGGCGGTATATCTCGGACCACCAGTAGTAGGCCTGTGTCTCATAGTTCGGGCCGTCGTCGAGGGCGCAAACGGTACCCCCAGACCCACCCTGATCGACGTCACGGCACACCTCGCCCAAGCCGCCGTCGCATTGCGCATTGGAGGTGCAGGACGACCCGTCCCCCACGAGCTGCTCGAAGCCGTCGCGCTTGGAGCTGCCCACGCCCTGACGCGGCCAGCCGGCGGGGAGAAGGGGTAGGGAGAAGCACTCGATCCCGCCCGAGCAGAGCGGATCGGCCACGTTGAAGGGACGTACTACCACCCACTGCACGTTCTTGGTGCGGATGAATTCGCGTACGTTCTGGCTGTTGTCCTGGGTGTAACAGGGAGGCGGGGGCCAATTCAGCGTGTCCACGGTCAGGTTGTGCACGGCGTAGTCGGGCTGGACTCCGTTGGCGCTGGCGTTGGTATACTCGAAGCTCCCGGGATTGGTGAAGTACACCTCCGCGAAGTCCAGCATGGTGTCGGCGACCCAGGTGCCGCCGGCGGTGCCGAAGGGCGCGCCACCGGAGCCGTTTTCGCGATAGACGGTGGCGGTGTTGGCCCAGAAAAGGTTCTCCGGAGGCGGGGCCGTGCGGTTCGAGTCACGTTCCATGTACCGGGCGGCAACTCCCGCCAGCATGGTGATGCCGGCGGGGTTCGGCGATCCGGCGGCGTTCAGGTCTGAAATCGGTAGCACCAGGTTGCGTGGGGCGGAGTTTGTCCACGGATAGATGGCGTGGCTCGTGAAGAAGAGCTCCCCAGATCCCAACAATCCGTCGTAGTCACCTCCAGCCACGCCCAGGAGATCCGTTTCGAAGGGGATGGTGGCCGTCACCGAAACGTTCAGGTCGTTCGGGAAGTCGTCGTTCAGTTGGACTTCTAGGTTGCCGTTGTCGTTCACCACCGGTTCATTCAGCAGGAAGCCGTACCTCTGGTATTGGAACTGGCGCAACATGGAGAGCCAACCTTCGTCGGTAGAACCGGTGGGAATGCGTCCATAGGGGAAGCTGATGTTCTGTGGCGCGTACTTGTTGGCATCCAGGGTGATGTTCCACGGTGTGCGCGCGATCCGTTCCCCCCAAAAGGAGTGTTTTGGCAGGAAGAAGTTTTCGGGGATCTGGATCCAGTCGCCGTTGGCGTCCACGCAGCGATATGGCTCCATCAAAGCGCTGATCTCGCACCTCGAGAAGAAGCCCAGATCCAGTTTGGGTAAGGCCAGGCCCGCTTGGATCCAGCTGAGGATGATCATGCTGTCGATGTCGTTTGCAGACGTATCTTCGTTCTGCCAGCGCACCAGGCTCTGCGGTACGGGCATCTCTCTCAGGGGTAGGATCAGGTCGGCCGCGTTGGTGTTGACGATGGTGAAGTGCGCTCGACCCGTTGAGCCGGCGGTCACCACCTGAACGTCCAGCATGTTGGTGCCGTAGTCATAGAACTCGCAGACGCCGCTGCCGTCGGTGATGCACGTGTTGCCGCCGGGCACCGAGGCGCCCCCGAGCCAGCCCTCGAAGCTGTTTTCGTAGAGCGCTCCGTTCTGGGCTTGCCCCACCATTACGTGGGCGCCCGAGATGACGTTCCCCGACTCCTCCTCGACCACAGTGACCTTGAGGCTACCGTCCACCAGATTGCCGGCGCCGTCTCCGAGGTCGCAACCGCTGGTGCCGCCGTAGTTCTTGGTGTTCTGAGCGGCGTAGGTGACGTCCACGGTGGTGTTCAGGATCTGGGTTCCGCCACACACGCTGACAGACACTACAGCGGAGCCCGCCCCGGGCGCGGCCAGCAGCGTGCGGTAGTACGTCCCCGGCGTGGTCACCGACTCCACGGCGCCTCCCACCTCCAGCCAGCGGCCCGCGGGAACCGATTCGATCTCCACGGTCTCGCCGGTGACCGGAAGGCCGGTTAGCGCGTCTAGCAGGTTGACGTAGACCACCACGCGACCGTTGGAGGCCGCCATGAGGCAGACGTCCAGCGGATCCGCGCGATCCGAAGTGGTGCC
>JAOZUO010000175.1 GCA_029938605.1 Deltaproteobacteria bacterium
ACGAAGAGGGTGAGTACGAAGAGGGCGAGTACGAAGAGGGCGAGTACGAAGAAGGTGAGTACGAAGAGGGTGAATACGCCGAAGGCGAGTACGAAAACGACAACGAGCAGCCCACTGGGCCTCAGGAGGTCGTACGCTTCGCCCCTCGGCCCGGCCCCGGGGCAACTGCCGCTCCGACGCAGGGTCGGACGGCGGGCCACCAACCAGCCTACGATCCGGCACCTTACGCAAACGATCCGCCCAACGCCTATGGAGACTCACCCTACGAGGATGACGAAGAAGTCTTCGAGCCCGCCGCTCCCCCCACGGCAAACGCCGCGCAGGCCTACTCACCGCCTCCCGCAGCGCCTCCCGCAGCGCCTCCCGCAGCGCCTCCCGCAGTGCCTCCCGCACCACCTGTTGCGCCACCTGCCGAGGTCGCCCCCGGTGCCTTCCCAGAGCCAGCTCCCCAGGCCGATGTGGAAGAGTTCGATGACGCTCCCATGCACGAGAGCGAAGACGCCACCATGTTCGATCAGGACGCAGCCGATGACATCCGCGCCAAATTTGCCGCGATGATCGCCGCCGAAAAGAACAAAAAGAGCTAAGGAGCCGCGAATGGCCAAGTCGGTCGATGTCGGGCGTCAAGACGCCCGGCTCGCGAGGCGCGACGAGGCAGTATACTGCTGCTATACAACGAGGAGCAACGAAGGGAGCCGGGATGTATTGGCGGCCTGGGCGATCGAGTTGGCCATTCGCGGCCCCTTAGGACCCTAAGGACCCTAAGGGCCCTAACCGCCGGGGCGATACTTGGGGTCTAGCTTCTTGCGGAGCGCGATGGCGCGCTTGAGGTTGGGGTTGCGAGACAGGGCGGTGATCACCGCACGCAGAGCGCGATCGGGGTCCCGTAGAGCAGTCCAACACTCCGCCATGCCGAGGTAGATCCAGGCTTCCTTTTTCTTCATCCACTTGCGGCGGGCCGGCGGCATGGCGTCGGGGATGAGAACCAGGGCCGATTGGAACTCGAAGATCGCAGCCTTGTAGCTTTTCTTTATCTTGGCCACCTTAAGGGCCCAGGCGTACTTTTCGTGAATGGCCAGGTTCATGGGCTGGGTCTCCACGCCCTGCCGCCCGTACTTGCGTACTATGTCCCAGCGCCGAAGCTCGGTGGCGCGCTTAACGATGGAGTACATGAGCCGCGCGCTGCCCTCGCGAAGCTTGGCCAACCGCCCCAGCTCCAACACCACCCCCAGCTTCCTTTTGAGCTTGGCCAATAGCCGGACGCGCAGATCCAGGGGCTTGGTCCGCTCGGGATCCAGGCGGTGAGCCATCTCCAGGTGCGCCAGGGCCGCTTTGTACTTCTTGTCCCCCTTCGCAAAACGGGCGAGCTGCATGCGCACCCAGTAGCCATCGTGCCGATTCTTAATCAACGCCAGATACGCCTTCTGGGCGAGCTTGCGTTTGCCGGCGCGCATGTGGAGGGTCGCCTGGAGATACAGGGCCACGGGGTCTTTCGAGTCCAGCTTCAGCGCGCCGGCGATGGCCGCCTTCATCTTGGCCATCTGGCGGTGCATCATATAGCCCACCGCCAGGTTCGCCTGGGCGCGCGCGCTTTTTGCGGCCCTCTTGGCGCGCTTTTTCAACGTCTCCAGATCCACCACCGTGGCGGCGTAGGGATCGAAGTTCTTGTCGTAATACTTGAGCTGGGCCAGCATCCAGACCTTGAACGCCCGGTCGAAGGCGTCCACCGTCAGCCCCGTGACGGCCGGGATCACCTGGGATGTGGTCTTGTTCTTTCCGTACATGCGCAGGGCGCGGTTGAGGGCCTTGTATCCCCACTTGCCGGCGATAAACCGGATCAGCTGCGAGCTCTGGAAGTAGGCGATGACCACTCCCTTTTGGGTCTTGGAGTGCGTGAAAGCGCGGTTGATCTCAGTGACCCCCTTGAGCTGCCCCATCTTGATGGACCGGTACGTGTCCAGGTTGTGCTCCCGTTGCCACTCGGGCCTCAGGATGATCGTCTCATACTCGGCCAACCCCTCGGTGAACCAACGGGGCACCCGCCCCCGGGACATGTGGATGTGCACCGTGTGCGCCAACTCGTGGGTCAGCACCATGGCCCAGTTGGCCCGCCCCAACGACGGCGACAGAGCGGTGATGACCGGCCCGAAGCAAACGCCCAGGATACCCCCATGGCTGGGCTCACCAAAGGTCCGTACGCCGAAGTCGGCGGACTTGTCGTACAGCTCCAAGGTGATGGGCTTGGGCGGCTTCCAACGGTACTTTTTCATATAGCGTTTGAGCGCGGCGGTAACGATCGGCGGGATGTACCGCCCGATGATCTTGGCTTCATCCTTGGCCACCTTGATGCGGAAGTGTCCAACCTTGATGGTGGTGTAGTTCTTTTTCAGGGCGTCATACAGGTTCAGCAGGTTCATGGTCTGGTGGTTGAACCGGTCCAGCTTCCAGGCCTCCTTCAGCCAAAACAGGCCGTCCCCCTCCTCCCCCACGCGGAGCAACGCCGCCCCGAGGGCCGACAGGGCCTTGGAGTCCTTGGCGTCCATGGCCTTGGCCTTCTTGAGCAGCGCCACCGCTTCGGGGTACCGGTGGTGCCGGTCGGCGAACTTGGCGATGATGGTGTAGAAGTCCCCGAACGCGCTGTTGATCTTCTTGAGCCTCGCTTCCACCTTCGCGAAGTCAGCCTTCTTGTCGCGAAGAAAGTGGATCGTCCCCAGGTGCGCCAGCGCCCGCAGGTGGTTCGGGTTCACCTTGAGCGCGCGTTGGACCAGGATGGTGGCCCGTCCGTACTCCTTGTCGTAGATGGCCATGGAGGCCAGGTACAACATGGCCTCGACGAGGTTGGGGTTCACCTTGAGAGCCTGTTCGGCGTGCTTTTTGCCCTTGGCTTTCTTGGGCCGGGCAGCGTTCCACTCCACCCAGGCCCACCCCGCCCAGGCCTCGGCGTGGTTCGGATCGTACTTGAGCACGTCCTGGAAGCACTTCTGGGCCTCGGGAACGTTGAACTTCTCCATGAACAGATAGCCCCAGATGATGTTGGCCTCGTAGAGCTTCGGCGCCAGCTTCACTGCCTCCTGGTAGGCGTCCGAGGCGAACTTCATGTTCTTGGTGAACTGGCCGGCGATGCCCACATAGTAGGTGTGGTCCGCCCTTTTTTTGTCCAGGGTGCCGTTGTCCCAGTCCCGAAACAGGTCCTTCCAGATCACCTTGGCCCGCAGGTACAGTCCCAGGTTCCGGTAGACCCTCCCCAGCAGCGCCCTGGCACCGTAGTTGGTGCTGTCACGCTTCACCTCCCGCTCGAGCACCTTGCGGGCCTTGGTGTAGCGGCCCACGTCCATGAGCGCCTTGGCGTACACCACCGCCGCGGCCCCCCGGACGCTACGTACTCGCAAGGCCTTTGACGCCCACTTGGCAGCCTTGACATACTGCCCCATTCGGCGATGCGCCACGGCTTGACCCAAGATCCCCTCGCCTCGCTCAGCGCCCTTGGCCGAACGCTTGTACTCGGCCAGGGCCAGTTTGTAGTCCCCCTTGAGCAGGTGGACCTTGGCCGCAGCCACGTCCGCCCGCGCCCGCGGCACACCGATCACTCCCGCGCTCACTGCCCCCACAAAACCCATCACTATGCAGATCGTATCGTTTTTCATGGAACTCCTGAGATTCGGATAGTGTCCGCCGCGTCGGGCTTTGGTAGTATAGCACCGGAAACCCCAGCGAGCCGCATGCAGACCACTCAACGCACTACCCTCATTCTCGGCCTGATCTTCCTGGTGGGAGCGCCCCATTCTCGGGCCGCCCGCGGCGCCCCGGCCTCCCGCCGCTCGCCGCCGCGCATGTCCGGAGCCAAGGACAAGCCCGTGGCGGCCGACAGCCGCTTCCCGGGACACCCTCCCCGACCCAACGGCGCCCTGGTCAGCCCCTTGGGCTCACCGTCCCTACGCCTGGTCTCCGAGCGCCTCCGCATTCGCTGTCGCTTCGGGGGCAGTGGCTGCGCGGTGCGCCACGACTTCGTGATCCAGAACACCGGCGACGCAACAACTTTAGACCTGCCCTTCGTTTCGCCCCGCATGGCCGTGCTGGCCGAGGTGGACGGCAAACGCGCGGTGGTCAATTCGGTCCCTACCCCCAAGGGCCCTCCCCCAAAGGTCCCCCGCCGTTGGTCCAGTACCGGCCGCGGACTGGACCCGGCCACGGGCAAGACCTACAATCTTCCCGGCCCCAACAAACACCGGGTCCTGCGTCACCACCGCGTCCGCGTCACCTTCAGGGCGCGCGCCCAGGTGACCCTCACGCTGATCACCAACAGCGTGGGTGGCTACGACCGCTTCCGCCGGGGGCGCACCCAGGCGCAGGTCTCCTTCGCCATGACCCGGCGTCACAACCACTTCGTTCACCACCACGAGCTGCCCCTGACCGACCCCGATGCACGCCCCAGGCCCTCTACCGGACCAGCCATCCAGGTGGAATGGATCCTGCCGGCAAACCTGGTCCTGGGCGCCAACACGAAGGTCACCTGCCAACGCTCCGGGTCCGGACGCCCCGAGCAAAAATGCACGGGACGGATCGCCCCCACCGCGAAGCAACTCCGCTGGTCCACGGCCGAAAAATACCGCCGCCCGGTGGGATTCTTCCTCAGCGCCGGCGTGGCCTTTAACAACCGAGGCGCCGAGGCGCTCCTACGGGGAGGCGCATCGCTCATGGTCCGCAGCCGCAAAGACCTGGTGAGCCTGTCGGCGGAGACCGACGCCAAAGAGCGGTTCGCCCTGGCCCTGACCTACCAGATCTTTCTGCCCTACACCCCCCACTCCATGGAGATGGGCCTCCACTTCGAGTTCGGGATGGCTTTGGACGTGGTCCCCCAGGTGCGCCCGGCCATCCGCCTCGGCACCGCCCTGCACATGACCGTGGTCCGGGTGAACCTGCTGTTCGATCTGTACCCGGGGGAGCTCAAAAAGGGCGGCGGACCTTCCTGGCGGGGCATCATCGCTGCCGGCATCGGGTTTTGAAACACGCCAACGCCCGGGACAGCGTATACTCCCAGGGCGACTATTGTCGCGCAGAGGCGCACGCAATGTACAAGACCATCTGGGGCCTCGGGGCCCTGCTTTTCACCCTCGGCTCGGTGGCCTGCTCCACCCCGGACGAGCCCACCAGCACCACCGTGGCCTACTTCACCGTGCCCCGCCAGGGCGTGGAGGCGGACTTCTTCACCCTGCCCTGGCCCAACGATGTGCGGCTGGACCCAGACGGCACGGTGAACCTGGAGGGGTTCCCCACCGACAACGCGCTGGTGTCAGTCTACCTGTCGGTCTTCGACAAGGAGGTCCGCGGCTGGGGCACCAACTCCGCCATCTACTTCCGCTTCTCGGCCGGCCTGGACGCCTCCAGCCTGCCTGCCACCGCCGCCGAGACACTGCTGCCGGACGCCTCAGCCTACCTGGTGGACGTGGACCCCGACTCGCCGGACTACGCCACCCGCGTGCCGGTGGAGGTGATCTACGGCGCCGCCGCCGGAGAGTACATCGGCTCGAACCACCTGGTGCTCCGTCCCGTGGCCGGCTTCACCCTGCGGGAGGCCACCACCTACGCCGCCATCTTGGACCGTACTGTCCGGGACGGGAACGACCGTCCCCTGCGCAAGGCTCTGGATTTCGCCTACGTCATGCGGGACACCGCCCCGGAGGATCCGGCCTTGGAGGCCGCCTGGCAAGGTTACGCCCCCCTGCGGGCCTACCTGGCCGACCAGTCCATCGAGCCCACGGACGTGCTCAACGCCGCGGTATTCACAACCCAACGTATCGTGGACACCATGGTGCGGCTCCGGGCCGCGGTCTACCGGGACATGGACGCTCCCCCCGCCCTGCCGGCGGACCTGGCCTACACCGGAAGTGGTCCGGGCTACCACGTCTACGAGGGCACCTACGAAGCGCCCGTGTACCAGCACGGTGAGGTCCCCTACGCTACCGAGGGCGGCGAGTTCGTGTTCGACGCAGCCGGGGATCCCGTCCTCGCCCGCACCGAGCCCATTCGCTTCGCGCTATCGGTGCCCATGGGCGACATGCCCGCATTGGGCTGGCCCATCGTGTTGTACGCCCACGGCACCGGCGGCAGCTACCGATCCTTCATCAACGCCGACGTGGCCCGGGACCTGGCGCGCATCTATGTGGATGGAGAGGTCCTCGCCCAGGCCGCGGTCATCGGCATCGATCAGGTGCTACACGGCACCCGCTGCAACGTGGCCGCCTGCAACCCCGAGCTCAACTTCTTCAACTTTCAGAACCCCATCGCCGGTCGAGACAACGTACGCCAGGGAGCCCTGGACAACGTGCAACTGCTGCGCCTGGTGGAGGCCATGGACACGGCCAGCGCCCCGGAAACGGGCGCGCCCATCCGCTTCGATCCCGAACAGATCCACTTCTTCGGTCACTCCCAGGGAGGGTTGACGGGGCCTCCCTTCCTGGCGGTGGAACCCAAAATCAAGTCGGCGGTCCTATCGGGGGCCGGCGGCAACATGATCCTGTCGCTGCTGGCCAAAACCGCCCCCGTGAACATCCCCGATCTCATGCAGCTCCTATTGGGTGAGGAAGATCCCCTGACGGCGACCCACCCCGTGCTGAGCCTCATCCAGTTCTTCATCGAGCCGGCGGACCCGCTAAACTACGGCCGAACCTTCATCCACGAGCCCCTGGCCGACATGGCGCCTAAGCACATCTTCGTGTCCCAGGGCTGGACCGATCACTACACGCCGCCGCTGCTCACCGAGGCGCTCGCCGTGGCCATCGGGCTGGAGCTGGTGTCCCCCTGGATCGAGGACCAGCCGCGACTGATCCTCGGCGGGCAGACCACCGGACTGAATCGCCCCGTGACGGGCAACCTCCTGGGCGGATCCGTCACCGGCGTGATGCTGCAGTACCTCTCCTGGGGCGACGCCGACGGGCACTTTGTGGTCTTCGATAACCCCAACGCCAACCAGGACTACCGACACTTTCTGGGGACCGCCATTCGGGACGGGATCCCCACCGTGGGACAGTGATCCCAGCCCGGATCCAGGTCCCGTCTCAACCCCCCGTAAACACACCCCTAAATCCGGCAAAAACCAAATAATTCTCTTGACCTTAGCCGTCTTCTAGGGGACACTACTTTCACTCGAAATCAACCCCATTCTGGTACCCTGTGCCGACGCCGTCAGGACGGTTCATGGAAACGCCTTCTTCAGTTCTGTCCATCAACATCGAAGAGGAGATGAAGAGCTCCTTCCTGGATTACGCCATGAGCGTGATCACCTCCCGGGCCCTGCCCGACGTGAGGGACGGGTTGAAGCCTGTGCATCGTCGCATCCTGTACACGATGCACATCCTCAAGAACTACTGGAACCAGTCGTATAAGAAGTCCGCCCGCGTCGTCGGCGACACCATGGGTCGCTTCCATCCCCACGGGGATCAATCCATCTACGACGCCCTGGTGCGCATGGCCCAGCCCTTCAGCCTGCGGTACCTGCTGGCGGACGGGCAGGGCAACTTCGGCTCGGTGGACGGCGACCCTCCGGCGGCCATGCGGTACACCGAAATTCGCATGAGCCGGCTGGCCGGCGAGCTGCTGGCCGACATCGAAAAAGAGACCGTCCCCTTCGGCCCCAACTACGACGAAAAAGAGTGGGAACCGCTGGTGCTTCCCACCCGGGTGCCCAATCTGTTGGTGAACGGCGCCTCGGGCATCGCGGTGGGCATGGCCACCAACATCCCGCCCCACAACCTGGGCGAGATCATCGACGCCACCATCGCGCTGATCCGAAACCCGGAGCTCACCGGCCCCGAACTCCTACAGTACGTACCCGGACCGGACTTCCCCACGGGCGGGATCATCTACGGCCGCGCGGGGATCTATAGCGCCTACGAGACCGGCCGGGGCTCGGTGGTGATGCGGGGGCGAGCGCGGTTCGAGGACACCAAAACCGGGCGGCGACTCATCATCATTGATGAGATCCCGTTCCAGGTCAACAAGTCACGACTGCTCGAGAAGATCGCCGAGCTGGTCAAGGACAAGGCCATCGACGGCATCTCGGATATCCGAGACGAGTCCGACCGCCAGGGCATGCGCATCGTGGTCTTCCTGAAAAGGGATGCCGTCGACGAGGTGGTCCTGAACCAGCTCTACAAGCAGACGCCCCTGCAGACGAATTTCGGCGTGAACATGATCGCCATCGTGGGCGGTGAGCCGCGCATGCTGACCCTGCGGGACTGCCTGGTGCACTTCATCAACCACCGCCGGGAAGTGGTGGTGCGGCGGTGCGAGTTCGAGCTGCGGCAGGCCAAGGAACGCCAGGAGATCGTCGAAGGGCTCGGCGTCGCCATCGAGGCCATCGATCTGGTGATCCAGACGATCCGCTCCTCGACGAACACCGCCGAAGCCAATGAGCGACTCCGCGCCATCGAGTTCACGGGCCTGGGCGCCTTCCTACGACGTGCGGGACGCCCCGAAGAGGAAGTGGCCGCGGCCGAGGCCAAGGGTCCGTACCTGCTTAGCGCTCGCCAGGCCCAGGCGATTCTCGAGATGCGGCTGCAGCGCCTCACCGGCCTGCAGCGTGAGAAGCTCGAAGGCGAGTACGCCGAGCTCGCCGTGGAGATCACCCGGCTCGAGGCCATCCTCGCCGACGACCAGCTCCTCATGGACCTCATTGTGAAGGAGATCCTGGCGGTACGCGAGGCCTACGCCGACGAGCGGCGCACCGAGATCATCGACGCCTCCGGGGACTTCGCCATGGAGGACCTCATCGCCGACGAGGACATGGTCATCACCATGACCCACTCGGGCTATGTGAAGCGTACTCCCCTGGCGGAGTATCGCGCCCAGGCCCGGGGCGGCAAGGGGAGACGAGGCGCGGGCCTCAAGGAGGAGGACGTCATCACCGACGTCTTCGTATCCACCAGCCATCGCCCCATCCTGATGTTCACCGACCGGGGCCGGGTCTATCTGAAAAAGACCTGGGAACTTCCGTCCGGTGGCCCTGCCTCCCGGGGCAAGGCCCTGGTGAACGTCCTGGACCTGCAGAAGAACGAAAAGGTCCTGTGCATCCGCGCCGTGCCCGAATTCGCCGAGGGGCAGTTTGTCTTCATGGCCACGCGCAAGGGCCGCGTCAAGAAGACCGACCTCATGGCCTTCGCCCACGTCCGCGCCACGGGCATCATCGCCATCGATTTCGCGGAGGGGGACTCCCTGATCAACGCCCGCATCACCGACGGCAACCAGGACGTGCTGCTGGGCACCAAAAACGGCAAGGCCATCCGCTTCCCCGAGGAGCAGGTGCGCGTCATGGGCCGCACCGCCCGGGGGGTCAAGGGCATCAGCCTGCGCAACGACGACGTGGTCGTGGGCATGGAGATCGTGGCCGAGGGCAGCACAGCCCGGGTCCTGACCGTTTGCGAGTACGGCTTCGGCAAGTGCACCGAGAATGCCGAGTACCCCACAAAGAGGCGTGGCGGTCTCGGGGTCATCACCATCAAGACCACTGAGCGCAACGGCGAAGTGGTGGACCTGCGCCTGGTGGAGCCCGACGACCACATCCTGCTAGTGACGGTCCAGGGCAAGATCATCCGGCTCGCTGCCAGTGGGATCTCCGTGGTGAGCCGTAACACGCAGGGCGTGACCCTGTTCAAGATGGCCAAATCCGAGAAGGTCGTCTCCGTCGCCACCATCAAGGAAGGCGAGGACGACAACGGGGACGAGGACGAGGACGGCGGCGGCGACAAGGACAGCGAAGGCGACAAGGACGGCGACGGCGACAAGGACGGGGACAAGAGCGAGTAGAGCGCCTAGCAGAGGAGGATGTGGTGATGCGTGGCCTCACGGTGTTGGTTTGCGGTCTCGCCTGGGTCGCCCTGATGGCACCGTGGACCGGCTGTGAGAAGTCCTCCTCACCCAAAAATGAGAGCAGCTCCATCGAGCATAGGGCAAGTATCCCCATCATCCCCCGAGGCAAGGTGGTGGCGACCAAGTCCAAGGGTGAATCCACCTTGGTGGAGATCGAAGCGCGCATGCCCTTGAGCCAGGCGGTGACCTTTTATCGCCGGCAGTTGGCTCGGGAGAACTGGTCCGACCTTCGCGTATGGAAGGCCCAACCCGGGCTCTGGGGTCTGACGGCCCGGCGCGGAATGTTCGAGATCACCGGGCGCATCAAGCAGCTCAAGCAAGGAACCGTCTCCATCGGCTTCGAGCGGAAGGTACGCAAGCGCGCCGACAAAGTGATTCCCCCGGTCCCCAAGGACGTGCCCATTCTCAAGGACCAGATCACCTGGCGGGGGCCCTTTTTCCAGGCGTCGGACGGGCGGGCGGAGATCCGCGGCACCAGCACCCACGCCGTCGGCCCCCTCCGCAAGACCCTGGTGGCGGCCCTCCAGCTTGGGGGTTGGACCGTCAAACGCGGCGACGGCGGTCCGCGGGTCGAGGCCATCCAACGGCTGACGCGCACCCTTACCCCCGAGACTCGCAAGGGTGCGGCGCGGGAGCTACAGCAAAAGGGCTGGACGGTGAAGCTCCTCAAGGATGGCAAGACCATCGATTGCGAACGGAAGCTGGTCTACCACCTGGATGAAGCCGCCAAGTCCACGCGGGTCAGGTTGATCCTGGCCTACACCGAGCTCAAACCCGCCCAGGCGAAGACCGCCCCCGGCTCCCGCCCCACGGTGGTTGCGGACGCCGGAGCGCCCCGCCCCCGTCCGCCGGCAAGCGCCAACGTCGTGCCCCTCCCCAAGGACCTCACCCTCTGGCCCAGCAAAGAGCCGGTGCTGGGGGTTAAGCGCTCCGAGGCGATGCTCCACTTCAGCCTCGAGCATCCGTGCGACTCTCCCGGATCGCTACTCAAAGAGATCCGCGGGATCTTAGGCAAGCGCGGCTACCGAGCGCTGTCGGGCGGCCCCACCGGCGTTGCATCCATCGCCGGCCCCTCCCGATCCGCCACCCTGTTCAAGGGCAAACGCGCGGTGGTAATCATCGTCAACCAGGAGTCCGAGACCTGCAATATCCAGCTCACCCTGGTGCGCAAGGGCAGATAAAGGCCTGCAATAACTTAGCTTTGTCCATTCAGGGGGCCTGCCGACGGGGAGATCATCACCGGGTTGCCCGTAGTACCTTATGTGAGGCGTTTAAAAAACACATACGCAACAGCCCAGACCCGGCTCACCAAATGGATTCTCGGTGGGGCGATCACAGCCCTGTGTAGTTTGCTGCTGCCCGCCTACGCCGCTCCCCTGACCGAAGATCTTGGGAGTCACACCCAGTCTGACAGGACCCGGCAACCCGCTCTGATCGTCCACCCGACCTACCACGACGAGCTGGCCCTGGCCCACAAGCATCTGACCCTCGTGGATCGCAACTTGGCCTTGGCCGCGCGCCGACACCGCACCAGGCAAGCCCGACGGTCACGGTCCCTACCCGGGCCCTGCCCCTCCTCTCGACACGCCCAAGCTGCGGTGTTTGTGTTTCCCCTCCATCCACGCGCCGGAGAGACGGTGCGGGTGGTAGCCCTATCGCGGACCAGAGCTCAACTCGGCCGGCTCACCGCCCGTCAGAACGGCCGCCCCCTGACCCTGACCGCCCGACGTCGTTTCTCCGGTCCGCCCTACTCGATGGAGGCACGAGTCGTCGCACCCCGATCAGGCACCCTCAATATCCAACTGACCCACCAGACCACCTGGCGCACCACCGCCTGCATCCAGCGGCAGGTAGAGACAAAACGCTGGGCTCCAAAGCGCAGCGCCGACTACGCCGAGGCCTGGCCCGTGACCCGGGCGTGGAACCGTTGGACCGAGGCCCTCTTCAGCGCCTGGGTCGGCCGGCTCTTCCACGTCCCCAAAGGTGGTCAGGGCAGCTGGTTCCCCCTGCACCAGGTGACCCGGGACTCCAGTCGGAACTGGCTCCACAACGCCCTGGGCCGCGCCGAGGACGATCCCGCGTCCAAGGCCAAGGTCATTCTGATGCCCGACTGCGGAGACACCCCCTACTTTCTTCGGGCCTACTTCGCCTGGAAGCTCAGGCTCCCCTTCATGTACCGGCGCTGCACCCGGGGCAACGCCCTCACCGGACCGATTTGCCCCGTGGTGCGCAACAACCTCGTGACGAAGTTCAGGCTCCAGTGGAACCCCGTGCGGCGATTCAACGCCTTCGCCCGGGAGTGGATTGGCTGGGCCGTACACTCGGGCACCACCCGCACCCTCGCCACCGACGACACCGCTGACTTCTATCCGGTGAAGCTCACCCGTCGCGCCCTGCGGCCCGGACGGATCTTCGTCGACCCCGCCGGCCACGTCTTCGTGATCTCCCAGCAGCAAGCCGGTAGCCGCAGCCAGCTCGGCGTGCTCTTCGGCATTGACGGTCACCCGGATCGCACCATCTCCCGAAAGCGTTTCTCCAAGGGGACCTTCATCTTCAACGCCCGGTACAAGACCGGCGGCTTCAAGGCCTTCCGGCCGGTGATATACAAAAACGGCAAGATCCGGCAGCTCTCCAACGCCGAGATCGAGGCCCATCCGGACTACGGCGACTTCTCCCTGGACCAGGCTCAACTGGCCAGCAACCAGGCCTTCTATGACCGCGTTCACAAGGCGCTCAACCCCTACGCCCCGCGGGCGCTACAGCTCTACAAAAGCAAGATCCACGCGCTCCACGAGGCCGTGCTCGAGCGGGTGAAGGCCGTGTCCATGGGCGTGGACTACATGGAACGGACGAACTGGCGGCCCGTGCAGATCCCCCAGGGTCCGGCCATCTTCGAAACTACAGGCGCCTGGGAACGATTCTCCACCCCCGCCCGAGACCTGCGGCTGCTCATGGCCATCCAGGACGTTCTGGACTTCCCACGGGAGGTGATCAGGCGACGACACCTGTACCGTGTCCCGAGCGGCTGGAGCAATGCTCGGCTCCAACGGAACCTGATGGCGATCCAGAAGTTCCTCACGTCGAATCTCAAGACCAGCTACGTGCGCTCAGATCGCACCGTGAAGATCCTGACCCTCGCCCAGATCATCGCGCGGCGGGAGGGACTGCGCATGGCCTACAACCCCAACGACTGCGTCGAAATCCGCTGGGGCGCCCCGGGTTCCAGCGAGGAACGCTCCACGTGCCGCCGGCGGGCCATGAAGTACCAGCGAGACCGGATGTGGCAGTATCGGGTCTGGTTCCAGCTCCTCCGCCGCCCCGCCCTACGCGGCTAGTTCTCGACCCGTATATTCCGGGTCGAGGGCGTGTGTGAGTTGGATCGTGAGATATTTCCCTACATGTCGAACTTTGAATCAGCGGGGTACGGGCAACAGAACTCGTTTTCATGTGAACACAAAGACCGCGATGGTATGGTGTTTTGTACGCAAACAGCACCGGAGCTATGCAACCATGCGAAAGGTCGCTGCAATCCACGTCGTCGTCCCGATGTCAACGCCAATGCCATTGCCATTGTCAGTGTCAGCGTCAGTGTCACCGCCAATGCCGGTTCCAGTGTTTCTGGTCTTTGCCTTGCTGGCCATCTCCGCCACGGGCTGCGTGGGCCGTTCCACCGGTACGTGTGGCAACGCCATCCGGGACGGCGCGGAGACCTGTGACTCCACCGACCTGAACAGCCACGTCTGTCTTAGCCAGGGGTTCCATGGTGGTACGCTGGCCTGCAGCTCTGACTGCCGTTCCTTCGACATCTCCGGGTGTTGCATGAACGATTGCACCCAAGACATGGAGACACAGTGTGACGGCGACCTACACCTCACCTGCAAGACCCAGGAGAACGGCTGTCTCGGCTGGTCAGAGACGGACTGCGCCGCCCAGTCCCGCCGCTGCTTTGACTACGGCTCCCTGGCGCTCTGCGTGGGGACTTGCGAGGACGACTGCGACTTCGAGGGCGACACCGACTGCACCGCGAACGTGCTTCGCACCTGCACCTGGATCGGAGCCTGCCTGAAGTGGGTCGACACCGACTGCTTCCCCGTCGAATGCGGCGGCGAGCCGAGCCACTGTGTTCCCAGCCCGGCGGGCCGAGCCTGCGACGACGCCTACAGCCTGGACGGAGTCACCTTCCCCCACCAGCTCCTCGGTCAATTTGCCTCCGGCCAGTATGCCAACCCGCCGTCGTGCTCCACCAGCGACATCAACCCGCTCTATCTGTCCTACACCATTGAGGCCGCCGAGCCGGCCCTCGTGACGGCGCAGATCACCGACAGCGCCACCAGCATCACCTTCCTCACCTTTCCCACTCTGGCCGCCTACACAACCAACGAAGCCACCGGGATCTGCGACCCCGCCGCTCGCACCGAGCTGGCCTGCCACGTCGCGGTGGGCACGGGTACTTCGGCGATCACCTTCGACGCCCGAGACGTCGGCCTACACCAAGGCGACGTACTCTATCTCCTAGCCAACGGCAACAGCTCCGGATATCCGTTGTACGAACCCGTAGTGGATCTCCGGATCGTGGACTGCGCCGCCCCCACCCAGACCACCCTGACGGTTCCCCCCACCTCAATTGGGGTTCCCCCCAGCGTAATCCTCGAGATCACCTTCGACGGAGACGCCCCGCTCCCGAACGTCGGCACCGTGGAGCTCCTGGAAAACGCCACCCCGGTTGCACTCTACAACCTCGCCGATGCGCCCCCCGAGGTTACAATCACCGACCGCCACCTCACCGTATCCCCGGGCTTCGACTTCGAGCTCGGCACCACCGTGCAGATGCATCTGAACCTCGTCTCCGCCGCCTGCGCCAACACCATCGACGAAACGCTGAGCTTCACCATCGCCAACACCGCTCCCCCATCCGGCGAAAACTGCACCGAGCCCATTCCCCTGGCCGGCAACGGCACCACCCCCATCTACTGGTCCGAGGGAAACCAGCAAGACGTGCTCAACTCTTGGCTCGTACCCTGCTACCCCGTCTCGTTGGTGGGCAACGACTCCGTGTTCACCTTCACCATGGACGCCACCGCCACCAAAGCCCTGATCACCATACCCAAAAGCCCTCAGAACCACATGGTCGCCGTAGTGCTAGACGCCTGCGACACCTTCGCCGACCCCGTGGCCTGCCAAACCAACTTCACAGACGACACGCTTGTACTCGACGCCCAGAACCTGGAGCCAGGCCGGCAGTACTACCTCGCCGTAGGCGCCCTCACGGCCAGCGACACCTTCCCCGATCCCCACTTCACCGAGATCGACATCCACCAGTACTTCACCATGAATCTCATCGACGAGCCCTTTGACACCTGGCCAACCCCAGGCTGGACCATCGAGGACCTGGGCGCCACCGGATCGACCTGGGAGTATTGCGCCATCTGCACCTACAACCAGTACTTCGATGGTAGCTACATGTATGTCGGATACGGTTATCCCATCCCCTATGACGCCCCCTTCGACGACAGCCTGATCTCACCCACCTTCGCCACCCACGGCTTCAGCGCTGTGTACGCCGAGTTCAACTACGACTTCCATTCGACTCATGGAGTTGAGGCGCACGTCGAATACAGTGTAGATGGCGGCCCCTGGACCCTGGCCCAAAGCCTGGAGGACCCCTTCATCATCGACTATTTCATTTCGGTCCTTCTCCCCGGTGCCGGCTACAGGAACAGCGTCCAAGTCAGGTTCCGTTACGTATCACAGGAATGGGACCATGACTGGACCCTCGACAACGTGAAGGTGGTCGGCGTGCCGTGATGATGATCCAGGTGGCTATTTACGCAAACCTAAGAAATCAAACTCCGGTACCCAGACCATGATCTGGACCCATACTCGAAGCCTGAAGGAACCTCTCGTGATCAACTTCGGTAGGGAGTACCTTACCCAGACTCAGACCCAGCTCGCCGAGGCCATTGGCTCCACCCAGCGAGCCATCTCCCACTACGAGACCGTGGCCGAGTTCTCTCGCCGGAGCTTGTAGATCCAGCTCTGCAGCGTCGAGAGCTTGAGCCGATGCTTCTGCGCGAACTCGCGGTGCGTCATCCCGCTGCGCTCAAATTCACGTACGACGGAGATCCAGCGCTCGCGGCGCCACCGTGTTCCTGCCATGTCTACGTCCTCGACCAATTGTTTGGACACACGAGGATCGCAGATTCGACGATCAACTCAAGACGGGGTCAACCGGACGGGTACGAAAGCAGGCGCCCAGAACATGAAGTGACAAATGACGACACGGTCCGCATCACTGCTTGGGGTCACGTTTTCCGTGGGCACGATCGCGAATGTGGAACAGTTGGTTAGCGACGTTCTGGCGGCCCAGGTGGAGGAAGCGGAGCAGTACGTGCGCAAGCAGTCGGTGGTGT
>JAOZUO010000057.1 GCA_029938605.1 Deltaproteobacteria bacterium
GAAATAGTCACCAAGCTGCGGGTGGCCGCCGGCCAGGAGGAGCCCATGGACGATGAAAAATCCGGCACCGCCTCGGATCTCCCCTCTTGGGTGACAGACTGCGAAGTGGAGATCTTCGACGCCCGGGAGTCCATCGAAGCCGGCAACCATCCCCTGCCCGAAGCCCTCGCCGCCGTGAACAAACTCACGCCCGGTCACGCCTATGCCATCGTCACCCCCTTTGTGCCCACTCCCATGATCGACAAGATCCAGGCCATGGGATTTCAGACCTGGACCGAGAAAAAAGGGTCCGCCCACTTCGTGACGTACTTCTCACGCGCCTAGTGGCGCGGACCTCCGATCACTTTCGCGCGGCGTAACGGTCCGGCTCCTCGAAGACATCGATGGCCTTGAAGTGGGTCTTGAAGGTGGCGCCGTGCTCCACCCCCGCGGGGATGTAGTAGCTGTCCCCGGCGCCGTAGGTCTGGGAGAGCGTCGCTGATACCATCGGGGGCACAGGGGTCGTCGGAGCCGGCGGGGTCGTCGGGCTGCAACCTCTCTAGAGGACGAGAAGCCCCAATTCTCGAAGCATGGCCCACCGTGGCTCGAAGCCTGTCCACTCTCCTGGGTAACCGTGCATTGCGTCATTGAGAGAGACTGGCGGCTGACCTGGGCTTGCCATCTCAAGTAGTTGGCAGAGCCATGCAAGTTCCCCTTCGGCAGCCGGGACGAAGGTCTCGGCATCTGCCGTGTGAAGGGTGAGCCCATCCTCTTGCTCGATGGGCTCGCCTCCAAGCCAGAGGACTCGTCCGCGTGACTTGAGCAAGGGGGATCCGACCGCATCTCGAATGCGCTGAGGAGCTTCTTGTGACCGGGGCATTGGATGTGGGAACCAGGTGTGAACCGGGCGTTCAAGCCCCTCTCCTTGCAGCCAGGCATCCAGGGCAAACGGTAGCACCGCATCAAAACGACTGTGGTCAGCACCCTGTGGATCGAGGTGCGGGACGTCGTTTCGTGCAAAGGCGTTCGCGCTGGCGGGTGCCAACTGGACTCCGAACTCTTCTGGTGTGGTGAAGATGGGAGAGTGGCGCGTTAGTACGAAGCGATGCCAGAAGGCCGAGTTGATGAGTCCGTTGGCAAAGAGTTGTCGGACGAGTTCCATGCTGTCGATGGTCTCTTGCTCAGTCTGGGTTGGGAAACCGTACATCAGGTAGGCGTGCACCATGATGCCCGCATCTCGGAATGAAGCGGCGCAGCCCGCCACCTGCTCTACGGTGACGCCCTTGTCGATGCGCTTTAGGAGGCGCTCGTTGGCGACCTCTAGACCACCCGTGACAGCGATGAGGCCGGCAGCCGCAAGTAGGCGGCAGAGGTCTGCGTCATAACTTTTCTCAAAGCGAATGTTGCCCCAGAAACTGATCTTCACGCCTCGCCTGAGCAGCTCGATGGCCAGGGCTCGAAGTAGCTTGGGCGGGGCGGCTTCGTCGACGAAGTGAAAGCCTCTCTCGCCGGTTTCTTCAATCAAAATCTCGATCTGGTCCACAAGCTCGGATGCCACACCGCTCTCGTAGTGACCAATGTAATCCAGGGAAAGGTCACAGAACGTACACTTCTTCCAGTAGCAGCCGTGGGCCAACGTGATCTTGTTCCAGCGTCCATCTGCCCACAAACGATGTGCCGGGTTGAGGGTGTCGATGGTCTGTAGATACTCCGCCAGGGGGAGGTCTCCGTAGAACGGGGACGAAGTAAAAGCCGGCCGGGGAACCTTGGCCTCCAACATGCCATCGGCGGTGCGGGTGCGGTGTCGCTGATCGGGGCCACCGGAACGATGCTCGAGAATGGCCCGCAGCGGGCCTTCGCCATCGTCGTACGTCATGGCGTCGACACACTCCCAAAGCAGGGGCTCCTTAACGTCGCGCAGCTCCGTGTTGATGTAGCCGCCCCCCAGGACTACATAGGCACCCCGAGCCTTGAGTCGCCGCCCGAGCCGCAAGGCTCCATAGAGGTTTCCGGGGAAGGGCACCGAGAGCCCCACCACTTCGCTCGTGATGGTGTCGCAGAGGGCGTCGAGATGAGCATCCACCAGGGTCGTGTGCCCGAGCCGCGTCCAGAGAGGTGCAAAGTCGGCAGCACTGGTCGCGAGGTGCGCCTGGTAGCGAGCCAGCGCGAAGCCTTCGTCAATACACGATGTAATGAGGTCTGCCAGGTCGACCAGGTAGAGGGTTGCCAGGTGGCGGGCCGCGTCGTGTCCCCCCATCACACCAAAGGCCCCGAGCTCGGCGCGTTGCATGCGGGGACCCGCGGGTAGGAAGCCGGTTTCCAAGATCCGGGGAGCCAGCCCGCTCTGTCTGCCCTGGAGGAAGGCAATGGCGGAATCGATGGCGTCCAGGTGGTGCTCCTGAAGGCTCAGGGCCCGCCAAGCTGGCTCGGGGAGTTCGTCGCGCTCCGCGAGTTCTCCGAAAACTTCTTTGAGCCCCTCGCGAGAAAAGAGGCGCAACACCAATTCGATGCCGAGGTCTCGCTGCTCACATTCCAATCCGTGTCGGCGCAGATCCTGAGCCAAATACGAAATCGATGGGTAGGGGGTGTTGAGCTGCGTGAGCGGCAGCAGCACCAGGGTGAGGCTCATAGGCTCTACCGTTGGGCACCGGCTCCGACAGGGACGAAGCCCGGTGGGCAATTTTCTTCCGGGCCCCCGGCGGTGATGGCAGAGATGAATCCAGTGCCGTAGTGAATCGCAAAGAGTTCGCCATCGGTGTCTTCGGCGAAGCTCACGATGGCACCGGCCTCCAGGAGAAGGGTGCGGCGCTGCCACTCACCCGTCGCGATGTCCTGGGTGAGAGCCCAGATCGTGCCGATCCCCACATCTGACGTGTAAAAAGCATCATGCTGACTTTGGGCCATTTGCCCGAGTATGTGGGAGGGGCGTTGGGGGGTCAAGTGGTGAGGATCGGCTGTCTGAGGGGCTGAGAGGGATGTAGGTTGCGTTCTGGTTTGGGTTTACGAACGTAGCGGTGCCAGAGTTGGAGTTGGCACCTGACGGGGGACGGAAGGTGCGAAACCGCCGAGCTGGGAGTGGGCTGTCAGGACTGTGACAACGTCGAGTGCGGGGACGGATACTACGTCCTCCCGGTTCTCAGATCACTTTCGAGCGGCGTAGCGGTCCGGCTCCTCGAAGACATCGATGGCCTTGAAGTGGGTCTTGAAGGTGGCGCCGTGCTCCACCCCCGCGGGGATGTAGTAGCTGTCCCCGGCGCCGTAGGTCCGGGTCTCCTCACCTATGGTCAAGTCCATCTCGCCCTCCACCACGATGCCCCACTGCGCGCCGTGCGTGTGCAGCGGGATGGATCCAATGGGCTCGATCTCGAAGAACACCACCTGACGATCCGCCGACTGCAACAGCTTCCCTCGCACACCCTCCACGGGCACGTCCACATCGGGCAGGCTCTCGATCATTTCCGGGTATTTCAAATTCCACATCTGCACGCTCCTGGTTACCAGTGGTTCTCCTGCGCGCCATGAAAAAAAGCAAGAGCCACAGCAACACCACGCCCCAAGCCCCCGGCGCGGGGGCGGACGAGCAGTTGCAACCTCCCCCGGAGGCATCGCCCGTGGTGCCGCCGTCGGAGCCAGGGAGGCCCGTGGCGTCTGCGTCCGTGTCCGTGTCCGCGTCCTCGTCCACGCCCGCGTCGCAACCGTCCGGGCCGCAGTCCTCCTCGTCCACCTCGCCGTCGCAGTCGTCATCGATGCCGTTGCCGGGGATCTCGACGCCGGCCGGGCAGTCCGCCGGACAGGTGAAGCAATCCTCGTCCGGCTCTGTGCCCGTACCGACGTCACAGGTCCCGTCGCCGCACCAGGCGTCCAGCCGGGTGAGCGAAATGGCGTCCACAACTACGTGCTGGTCTGACGGGACCGACCCGGCAACGTTGTCGTACACCGCCAGAAACTGCGCACCGCCCTGGGTAAACTGGAAGGAGCCCAGGTCGCGCCATCCCCCGGCGGCGCCCTGGTCCAGATACACTACCGTGGACTGGCCGTCCGCCACGACCTCGTAGCGCACGTTGTCGTAGACGCCGAAGGTGTCGTCCACCCACACCTGGAGCAGGTACTCCCCCGCTTGCTCGAACTGCAGCTGCCACCACGCCCAATTGCTCGGCTCGTCGCTCGTGAAGGCGTTGGTCCAGTACAGGTGCCCCCCATACCCGGCGGTCTCCTCTCGCCACCAGGTGTCGCTTCCGAAAAGCCACGCACAGGGGCCGTCGCTCTCCAGAATGTCCCCGGGCGGTGGAATCGTCTGGCAGGCGGGCTCCGCCACGCAGTGGGCAGGTCGTAGGGGCACACCGCTGTCGGCTCGGGCGAAGACGCCCCAGTGGTTCGCCACCGCGCGCAGCCCACCGCCGCCGTTGTTGCCCGACGCGTTGTTGATGGTCCCGGGCCCGTCCACCCACATCTGCGTGGAACCGCCTCCATCCAGGTTAAAGGCCACGTAGGCGCCGAGCTGCCCCATCAGGTCGGCCAGCTCGGCCCCGTACATGCCCGCCGACTGAGCCGTCCGCCCGTCCACCACCACCAACAAAAAAGTCTGGCGATCGGCGGTCAAGCCCATGGCCGTCCTTGGATGACGATCGCGCATGTCGCTGCGGTCAGGGAAGCAGGACGAATCGGTGGGACTGGGGCACGTGATCACCTGGCCCTCCACCACCAGCTCCGGGAAACCGCTGACCAGGGAGATGGTCCCCAAAGGCGGCGCCGACGCCACCACCGTCGGCTCCCAGCCATCGACGATCCCAAAGGAAGCCGCGTTCTGCTTGACCCACTCGGTGTGCGTGAAGTCCACCCAGTCGTGTCCAAAGGCGATCCACCCGTGACGCTCGTAGAACCATTCGCTCGCATGGGAGGGGTCCAGGCCGGTCTGGTCCAGAGGCCACCGCAGCGCCCCGCCGACGGCGTCGCCGTACACCGAGGGGCCCGAACTGTAGAAGTCCCCGTTGGTGGCGAGCTGCACCCCCGTCGACGATCCCCACCCCGACGCGGTCTGGTAGGAGGAAGGGGCGCCCGTGGCCTCCACCCGCACATGGTCCGCGCACAGGTCGATCTCGGCCACCCAGACATCCGTGGCGGGATCGCTGGTGCGATACTGCGTGATCACGATGCCGGGCCAGGGCGTGGACTGGTCCACCTGGCTCAAGGTCAGCGCCTGCGCCGACGTCGCCGACGTCGCCGACGTCGCCGGCACGAGGGCAATCAAGAGCAAAACAAGTCGACGGAGCATCTTTGACCTCCAACAAAAATCGTTCACGGCAAATGATATCACGGTCGTGACGACAGTCGCACGGTCGCCGCACGGTCGCCGCACGGTCGGGTGCCAATCCCGCCGGGTGGACTGCACAAGCCTACACCAGACATCTGCCTACACCAGGCATCCCGTGTCAGACCCGTTGACAGCGCTGCATCGTGGAGACATCGTGGGACCTATGTCTAGAAACCAGCGACTGTGTTTCTCCCAACTCACGTCTCACGCTGCCGTACTCACCTCAGTCACCGTCGCGGTTTCCCTGGTGCTGTGGCCCTCCCCCGCCCAGGCTCAATGCACCTGCGAGCATGTTAGTTGCTCGCCATCATGATGCTGCTGCTCGCGCGGAGGCGGCGATCCCGAATGTGAATCCTCAAACCGGTGGACCGCGGTCCGGCGCGCGCTATGCTCGTCAGGTGACCAAGCAAACTGCCGATACGCCAGTCCAAGCGCTCGTGCTTGTGCTCGTTGGGCCCATTGGGTTCGTTGGGTTCGTTGGGCTCGGCCTCTTGGTGGGCTGTCAAGCCACACCAAGGCCCCTTCCGCGTCCGGGAGACCACCCACACAAGCGTTTCGCAGCCGCCGCGCGAAACCAGGCCTGTCCACCGGGGCGGCGGGCAAAGTCGCACGTCACGTTGCCCGCCGATGGGTGCCCGCGCTACCTGCAAAACACCGTACCGCTGCCCCTGCCCCCCACCGCCATGACGGTTCACCTGGAGCTCGAACGACTGCGCACAGACGCCGACGGACGCCGCGTGCTCGCCGGCGTTTGGGAGGAGATTCGCGCCGACTCCATGGCGGCAGGTCAGCTGTTGCCCTACCTGAAGCGCTGCGGCATCAGAGTGCGCCGCGATCTCACCGCGATCACACTCAGTCAGCCGCTGCACAAACGGCCCGATGCAGACCGCGTGGTGATCTTCTGGGGGCTGCTCACGGCGCAACGGGTGGTGGCTTGCCTCCGTCGCGCCATGGAGGCCGACGGCGCGCGTACCTCCTTTCTGCCGGCCGGGGGCGAGCCCGGCTTCAGTGCGGATCGGCCTGTGTCGGACCTGCACCTCGACGCCGTGGCGCTGAGCTCATCGGCCCTGATCGTCGCCTCAGGAAAGCACTACCGCTCTTTTTTGCGGAACCTGATCCGCTCCAAGGGTCGATCTCAAACCCAGTCAACCTACTATGCACGCGCCGTACGTGGGACGACGCCGAGCACCCTGCTGCTCACCCTGGCTCCCCGCCTGCCCCGCCGCCTACCCCACGTACGCCTACCGGCCGACGCACATCGGTATCTGGGCGGCATGTCCTTCGCGCTCTCCCGATGCACTACGCAGTGTCCGCCGCCGAGCAAAGGCCGACTGCTTCTCACCGGCGATTTGGACGTCGGTGAGAAGCGCCGAGCAAAACGCTGGGCTGAAAAAGCCCCCCCGAAGCTGCGCCTGCTGGCATTGCTATCACCCACTGCACAGCGCCCGGTCCTGCGCCGGATGCGGTTCACCGCAACGCGCAATCGCATCCAGTGCAAGCTCCTCCTGGGAAGCAAGGACCTCGGCGCCCTCGGCAGCCTGCTGTCGCGCTGGCTACCCTGGTGAGAAGTACCCCGACTGCCTCAGCCACGCTCCCCATCGACGACGTTAGAATGGGATGTCGTCGCTATCGTCGAAGCCAGGGGGCGGACCGTCGGGCAGCGGCGGCTCCTCATCCCCGCGGTCCGGGGAGCCACCGGTCAACTCCAGGCTCCAGACATCGAGGCTGTTGAAGTACTTCACTTCCCCTTGGGGGCTCGTCCACTCACGACCGCGTAGGCTGAACTCGATGCGTACCTCGTCATCGACCTTGAAATCATCGAGTTGCCCACAGCGATCGCCCGTGAGCTGAAACATAACCACCTGCGGGTACTTTGGGTTGTCCGCCATCTCAACGACGAATTCGCGCTTCTGGAATCGATCGGTGATCTGTTTGGTTTCAAAAATCGTGTGCAGCTTGCCGCTTACATTTATTCCCATGAGGCGCAGCATACGTCTCGCGCAACGAAGATCAAGCCCTGTCAGTTCTACGAGGATTGACCGAACCGCGATGACAACGGTATTATCCTAGCGAATATCGGGACATTTTTGTATCTAGATTTTGGGCGGTTACGGAAGCAAACCCGTTCAGGCCATTCTCCAGGAGGACGCGATGCGGGAGTCACCCATGCCAAATTCGCTCCGGCTTTCTCTGCGGACCGTCAGCCTTGGCCTCGGCCTTGGCCTTAGCCTCGGCCTCGGCCTTGGCCTTGGCTTACTCTTCGCTGTGACACCTGCCTCGGCGCAGACACCTGCTTTCCCTGGTGCTCAAGGCGGCGGAGCCTACTCGGTAGGAGGTCGTGGGGGACAGATCATCGAGGTCACGAGTCTGGACGACGACGGCCCAGGGACCCTGCGGGAAGCCTTGCTGACTCAAGTGCCACGAATCATCGTGTTTCGGGTCGGCGGCATCATCGAGCTGGAAAGCGCCATCTGGATATCGGGCGACCAGTACTCTTATGTGACAATCGCCGGGCAGACCGCTCCAGGTGGCGGTATCCTCGTCAGTGGCCAGAGCTCCTCCGAAAGCGGAATCATGTTCAACAATGCCCACGACATCGTGATTCGCTACCTGCGAGGCCGCAAGGGCTACAACGCCAACCAACAGACCCAGACCGGTGACCCCATTGTCTTCGCCAATGGCGTCTACAATGCGATCGTGGACCACTGCTCCGTGAGTTGGACGAGCGACCAGAACATGAGCGTCTGGTCCGACTCCAACCCCGCCCATGACATCACATTCCAATGGAACCTCTTCGCCGAACCTCTTTCATCGCATCCCACCTCGATTATTGTTGGAAGTGGAACCGATACAGAGGGAATGCTCGATATTGATATTCACCACAATCTCTTCATCACCCCCGGTCACAGACTTCCCAACTTCAAAGCCAAGCGCGGCCGGATCATCAACAACCTGGCCTACAACTGGGGTTGGCGCGCCGCGGGTTTCAGTGGTGGCGTCGAGGTTGACGTCATCGGCAATATCTACATCAAGGGGCCGGCAACAATGGCCCAGTCCTACATCACCGAGGTTTTGTGGCGCATGGGTGGAGACGGTCAGAGCGGCGGTCCCCTGGGTGATCCCTCCTTCTATATCGTGGGAAACATCGGGCACACGAACACAGATCCAGCCGCAGACAATTGGGCGATGATCTCCGAATGCGAAGGCTGGGATCCCACCGGTAACCCCATGAGCCTGACCTATCGTCGAGACGTTCCCCTGGATGGGGGTACATTTCCCATCACGGTTCATCCGACGACGATTCTGGAAGATCTCCTCCTCGCCGAGTGCGGGGCCTACCGTCAACTCAATGGAGACGGTGGCTGGGTTCACAACAGGGACGCTGTGGACATCCGCCTTGTCGAGGAGTGCCGAACCAGGAACGGCGGTCAGCTTCCCGATACGGAAGAGGACGTAGGCGGTTATCCTGTGATCTCATCGGGCACACCCTACCCAGACACAGACGGCGACGGAATGGCGGACGATTGGGAGACGGCCCAAGGTCTGGATCCCAACGATCCGGCCGATGGCAACCAGGATGCGGATCTGGACGGGTACACTAACGTCGAGGAGTTTCTAAACGGCCTGGAAGCAGAGCCCACCAATACGCCCCCAACCGCTGCACCAACCGCCACCCCAGCCCAGGGAGTGACTCCGCTGACGGTCCAATTCTCCGCCAATGCGAGCGACGTGGATGGGCAGATCGTGTCGTACTCCTGGGACTTCGGCGATGGAACCGTGTCCACGGACACAGACCCGACCCACACGTTCGTTGGGGTGCAGGACTATCAGGTAACGCTCACGGTGACAGACAATGATGACGCCACCGCCGCGGCCGTCGTCGGGGTCTCAGTCACGGATCAAACCGTAGGCGACGGCGGTCTGCCTGACGCGGATGGTGGACCGCCCGATGAGTCACAGGATCCATCCGGCTGCGGCTGCGGCAGTCACAACCCGCATTCGCCGTGGATCCTCATCATCCTGGTGCTGATTGCGTTTGTCCTGCGACGCTCCGGGATAAGGCGACGCTCCGGGGTGAGTGGGTGAATCAGAGCTCTCGGGCAGTGAGGTAGGCGTCTTCGATGGCCTCTCGGGCATTGCCCACCCGGCGGGCGTCACCCACCACGTTGACCGGGACCGCGCCATCGAGTTTGGAGACCAGCTCGTCTCGGCTCTGCATGCCGGTGGACACGACGATCAGGTCCACGTCCTCGAAGGTTACGGCCTCACCGGCGCGTTGAGCGTGGACCGTCCGACCGTCCACCCGGGTGACGTGGGAGCCATCGCTGAAGGTGGTGTTGTGCTGCTTCATCATCTTGAGCGATAGGGTCTTGGCGATGAGCTCCATGTCCTCGCCGAAGTCCTCGGTGCGCTTGACGATGGTCACCCGGTTTCCCAGGGGAATGAGCGCCGTGGCCACGTCGACGCCGATGAGCCCGCCTCCGATGATCAGCACATGCTGATCCCGCGGGAGCGTCTCATCGGTCAGAATATCCGCCCAGCGGTACCGTTCGAGACCGTCGATTTTCGGCACCTTCGGCGCCGAGCCCGTGGCGACTACGACGCCATCGTACCCGACCAGATCCGATACCTGGGCCTCTCCCTTCACCAGGTTGACACCCCGCTGCTCGACCATGGACACCAGATACGGCACCAGCCTGCCCAGGGATCGCTTGTTGGGCGTCAGCGGAGCCAGGTTGAACTGGCCCCCCGGCTCCTGCTTCTCGAATAGATCCACCGCGTGGCCCCGGCGCCTCAGAGTGATCGCCGCCTGCATTCCCGCGGGCCCGCCTCCAACGACGGCGTAGCGGCGTGCTTCGGTTGCGGGGACGTCCTCGAGTTGCTCGCGCCCCACGCGCGGGTTCACCAGACACTGTAGGCCCCGACCACTCTTTACGCCGCCCAGGCAGCCCTCGGCGCAGGCCAGGCAAGGCGCCACCGCCCCCTCCACGTCCCCCAAGCACTTCCCCACGAAGTCAGGATCGGCCACCAGGGCGCGTCCCACGGCGATGTAGTCGTCGGGGAGCTCCTCCCGAAGCTTGGCGGCCTCCTCCAGAGAGGACACGCGACCGACCACGACAACACGCACCTGGGCCTCTTTGCGAACCCTGCGCGCCATCTCCCAGGTCTTGCCCTGGGGAACGAACATGTGTTGGAAGAACCACGGCGGAGTCTCACACACGGTCCCAGCCGACACGTGGACCGCCTCCACATCCCGAGCCGCAAGCACTCGAGCCAGCAGCACGGTCTCATCCAGCTCAATGCCTCCCGGCGTCATCTCCGCGCCGCTGACCCGGACAAAGATCGGGAGGTCCACTTCGCCTCGAACGGCGTCCACCACCTCGAGGGGAAAACGGGCTCGCCCGGCAAAGTCCCCTCCATAGGCATCCTCCCGATCGTTGACGGCCGGCGACAGAAACTGCGCCAGCAGATATCCGTGCCCAAGCTGCAGCTCGATGGCGTCGAACCCGGCGTCGAGCGCCCTGCGGGCGGCGTCCACGTGCAGTTGTACAATCGCCGCCAGCTCGGCCGGCTCCAAACGGCGTGGGGCGGCGCCCCCGTTCGGACAGGGACGGTCGGTGGACGACACATACACATTGCCGGGGATCTTGGGGTTCGCCATTCGACCCGGGTGATTCAGGTGCGCGATGGCCTTGGCGCCACCCGCGTGAATCGTGTCGACGAGTAGGCGCAGGCCGCCCACCTTGTCATCGTCATCGATGCCCATCTGCATGGGCAGCTCACGCAGCCGGGCGTCCAGGTACAGCGGCTCGGGGGTCACCGCACCCACATGCTGACTCCGGGCCTTGTAGTACGCCAGGTGCCGCCCGGTGACCCGACCCGAGCCGTCCGAGAAGCCGGTCTTGATGGGAGCAAAAATAAACGGGTTTCGCAGTGAGAACATCTCGGGCCTCGTAGGTTGGTTCTGGGGTTGGTTGGTTCTGGGGTTGGTTGGTTCTGGGGTTGGTTGGTCCTGGGGTTGGTTGGTCCTGGGGTTGGTTGATCCTGGGGTTGGTTGGTCCTTCGGTTCGTGGCTCGATGGCCGTCCCCCGGACAATCGGTCGGTTTTCCGGTTGCCCAGAGGACGGGGAATCGGGTTGATCAGTCGTTGCGGGTGAACTGGACGTCTTTACAGCGCCAGCAGCCCTGTCCGGTCAGATCTCCGGCCTCGTCCACATTGGCGTCGCAGATCCAGCTGCAACCGTCGTTGTCCTCCACGACCTTCAGCGGACGTGCGGGATGATGGGCTTCTTGGTTGTTATCGGTGTCCATGAGAATCTCCTTTGACAGGGTTTGTGATCAGCGCGTCTGCCCGGATGTATTTGCAACCCATGTGCCAACGCCCACCAACCCCACACCAACGAGAAAAAGACCCTTTATTACAACAGGTTAACGAGACAGCCCCGCCTCCGGGGGCGGATGCCCCGTCAGAGAAGAGTGGCGCCACTGCTACTGTAACTGCTTCACCGGCTACGCCACGGTGGAAGACATCAGTTTTTCCTGATTAAATTCGGGGTTTTGTCATTCGTTGCATTGCACCCCAACCCCCGAGGCACCATAGTAGGTACCATGAGCTGTGAAGACGAACCCGGCGCCAAAATCTACACCGATCTGCTCCACTCCCCGGACCGGTTCGAGGCGATCCTGAGCTCCATCTCCGAAGGGGTGTTCACGGTGGACACGAGCTTCCGCATCGCCTGTTTCAACCAGGCCGCCGAACGCATCACGGGCTTCAAACGCAGCGAAGTGCTGGGCCAAAATTGCCGGGAGATCTTACAGGGAGCCATCTGCAAGGACGCCTGCGCGCTCAAATACACCATGGAGACAGGCGAGCCCGTGGTGGAGCTGACCACAACCATTCGGGATCGAGACAACCAGGAGATCCCCGTGGCCCTCTCCACCGCCGTGCTGCACGACGAGGCGGGAAACCTGCTGGGAGGCGTGGAGAGCTTCCGTGACCTCCGACTGGTGGAGAGCCTGCGTCGAAAGATCGAACAGCGCTACACCTTCGAGGACATCATCGGCAAGAGCCAACCCATGCAGTCGCTGTTCGATATTCTGCCCACCATCGCCGGCGGCGGCAGCAACATCCTGCTCATCGGCGAGAGCGGCACGGGCAAGGAGCTCTTCGCCCGAGCCCTACATCGTCTGGGTCCCCGGGCTGATGCGCCCTTCGTGGCGATCAACAGCGGCGCGTTGCCCGACACACTCATCGAGTCGGAGCTGTTCGGCTACCGCGCCGGCGCCTTTACCGGAGCCAACCGGGATCGCCCCGGGCGCATCGCCACCGCCGAGGGGGGCACACTCTTCCTCGACGAAATCGGCGATCTGCCGCTGGGCCTACAAGTAAAAATCCTGCGGTTTCTGCAGGAGAAGGTGTACGAGCCCCTGGGCGACTCCAAGCCCCACCACGCCGACGTGTCCATCATCGCGGCCACCAACCAATCCCTGGAAGAGCTGGTGGCCGAAAAGAAATTCCGAGAGGATCTGTACTACCGACTGAACGTCATCCGTCTCGAGATCCCTCCCCTCCGCGACCGCATGGACGACGTGGTGTTGCTCGTGGACCACTTCATCGCCCAACTGGCCGCCCTGCGGCACAAGCCGATCACGTCCATGGCCCCCGAAGCCCTCGAGGTGCTGCTGGGCTACGACTATCCGGGCAACGTCCGCGAGCTGCAGAACATCGTGGAGCACTCCTTCGTGCTGTGCCCGGGCGGCACCATCCTCCGCCAACACCTGCCCTTGAGCCGCATGACTCCCCATCGAGGCGGTTCGAGCGTCAGCGCACCGAACCCCCACCCCCAGTCTCCAGTGGAGATCCAGATGTCGGGTCAAAAGCAGGCCATCGTGGAGGCCCTGCGACAGGCCGGTTGGAATCGCCAGAGGGCCGCCGACCTCCTCGGCATCCATAAAACCACACTATTTCGGCGGATCCGCCGGCTAGGCATTGAGCTACCGTCCATGGACGGACGATCTCGTTACTCTCGCTAAAACGACCTGATCATTCAATCGACTTGCGCGCGTCGTCGAGCAGCTTCTCAAAGCGGGTGAGATCCACGGGAGCGGGCTCGATGCCCAGCTCCATCCAATCGGAGAGATCCAGGATGACCTCGGGGTTACTCATGGCAAGCTCGTCAAAAGTACCCAGGGGGCACAGGAGCACAGCCGCGGCGCACCGCCCAAAGGCTTCGCCTTTCCGAGACTCGTCGAAGTACCGGAACACGGCCTTGCGGTACTTCAACCAACCGGGGGTGAGCCAGTACACCTCCCTGTCCGCGGCGATCTCCTTGCGCGTCTCGTCGTCGGCGAGGAACTCGGCGCAGTTGCCCGCCTGCAATCGCGTGACCTTGTCACCGTAGTCGGCCAAGATGGCGTCCAGAGTGCGCTCCGGTGCGGCGAGGTTGAACATGCACCGGTCACCAAACCCCACCACCACGCGATCCGCGGTCTTGAGCGCCTCATCCAGCCCCTTCCGCAGCTGACGCTCCAGCTCCTCGGGGTTGTCGTGGAGGCCCGGCGCGGTGTAGTGCACCTCCGAGAAGTCGATCTTCCCCTCCGTCTCGAGCTGCGCCAACTCCGGGCGCAGGACACCGCAGGCCACCAGCGCCGTGGACGGGGACTTGTCATCCGATTTTGTCATGAGCGTACTCCTCCCTACGTCTGGTCGGCCGGGGCGGTCCCAGGCTTTCGCCTGGACATGGCAAGGTCATGGTGATGTCCACCCTTCCGCATCAACTTCACGCCACAGTCCGGGCACCGGACCTCCTGGCAAGGCACGCCGGCCTGGTGCCGGGTTTCGTATCCACATCGATGGCAAACGCACTCACCGTTTGGGCCCAGGCCCATTGTCTCTTTGTTTTGTTCTATCATTCGAACCCTCCTTACGGGTTTCTTGTTGCGTCGTATTCCCATGCAACCCATATGCCAAAAATCCCATCGCTGTACTGCTAGCCGCCGATAGCAAAAGCCAACAGCAGCGCGCCCACCACAAGACCCACCATCAGGTTGATGAGCTTCACCGTAAGGAATGCCCGTTTGGAGTGGGCGAGCAGTGGCAGCATACCGTGGCCGTCCTGAACGATGGAGCTGGCCACCAGGGTCCCCAGAGGCAGCGCGCCCTGGGCGTAGAGGGTCACAAAGATCAGGTGCGGTCCGGACTCCGGAATGAGCCCCAACAGCCCCGCGAAGCCCAGGACCAGCCACGGACTTTGCGCCACCAGGTGGTTGACGTTCACCAGGTGACCGAGCAGGGCCACGGAGCCCAACACACCCGCCGTCCACAGGAAGATCCGTGGCACGTGTCGGACCACCACGTGACGCCACAAGTGCTCGTCCAGGAAGTGGTCCGGTACCGTGGCCACGACGAACAACCCCAGGCCGATCACCCCCGTGAGGGTGACTCGTTTCCATCCCCACGCGGGCGGGCCCAGCACGCCCAACACCAGCGCCACCACCACCACCACCAACCCCACGGTGAAGATGGCCCGGTGGGGGCTCGGTCTTCGCAACTGGGACCAGATGGCGCCGCGGGGGTAGCAGCGGCAGTTGTCCGTTTCGTGGACCTCCAGCACACAGCAGTCCTCGGAGCGGTCCGCGGCGGTGCCACGCAGAGCCCGGTCGGTGGCCCAGCCGGCCGCAACACCAAGGATCGCGAGGCCAACGGTCATGGCGATGGCCGTGGACGGAAACAGGGCGAGCATGACAAACATCTCGTCACCGCTGGTGGCGATGGTCGCCGCCACCAGCGCGCCGAGGGTGAGCCGCCCATGGGCAAACAGAGCGACCACCAGGTACGCGCCGAGACAACCGGGGAGTGCGCCCAGCGTCGCGGCCACCAGGTACTGTCGCGCCCGCGACCCGCCCAGCGCACGAAGGGCCACTCCCTGGGACCCGACGTTGACGTACTCCACCACGAGCATCATCACCGCCACGAAGGAGGTGATCATCAAACTCTTCATCAGGATATCCGTGATGGTCATGGAGCACCGCCTTCCACATACATAATCACGCTCACGGTACCTCGCAACCACCAAGGCCATCGGAACAATCGGCCACTCTCAGTAGTGCCTTCGCAGTCGCAGGGTGCACAAACGCACCGATACCGCAGCCAATCGTTGCACAATCGCTACTCCCCCTCTTCGTCCACGCAGATCACAAACACGCGGACGCCGACAAATCGTGTGATCCACGGAACCCAAGGGCACGTACCCGGCAATCGGGCGCGACTGGCACGAAAGTTGAAGGTTCAAGCGTGCAACCGCCCGGTGACTCCCGCTGCCACCCAGCGCATCAGGACAATGGGCAATACACCAGCGAGGAAGGTGTGACATGACCGAGTATACAGTGCTTAGAGAGAGGCTCATGGATCGAATCGCGTCGTCGAAGAACCAGCGAGTCAGACCCACCGAGGTCAAGCAGCAGCTAGCGCAGGAGATGAACCTGACGCCGTCTGTGATCAACGAGGTGATCAAGGACCTGGTCCGGGACGGGGAGCTGGTCTACGCCTATCGTGATCCTTGCTCCTACGTGGAGATCCCCTGCAATGGTTGCGAAGGTGGGCACCGGGCAGCGCGCCCCATGAAGGTGGTGCAAGACATCGACGGGAATCCCTGGCTCTGCGACGCAGATGTACAGCCCCAGGACCACCTCCTGAGTCAAAGCTGCTGGGAATGCAGCTCCATGAACTTCACCCGCGGCGGCTAAGGAGAAGAGCCATGACCACCATCACGCACGAAGACCACGTCGCCCAGGTGGACGACGAAGGATACCTGGAGCATTGGGAAGACTGGAGCGACGAAGTCGCCTGCGCTCTGGCCGAGCGCGAGGGCGTCTCGAAGGACTGTCCTCTCACCTCCGAGCGCATGGAGATCCTGCGGTTCATGAGGACCTACTACCAGCAGTTCAACTCCTTCCCGATCCTTGGGGCCATCTGCAAGAACGTCCACCAGGACCGGGACTGCACCTACGAGCACTTCCCCGACCCCATCGCGGCCTGGAGGATCGCCGGCCTCCCCAAGCCCACCACGGAGGTCTTCGCCTACATCGCCCACGGTCGCTGACGCCGTCCTGTACGAAAACTGAGCCAAGGTGATTTCAGCGTGAGAACGGTCCTCGAAATAGCCTGCACTGGAAGCGAGATCCGGAATAGGATCGAGGGTTCGGCGGCAGCAGCTACGGCCGCTCCGGCAGCTACCGCACGGGCAGATCCGGGTCGGGTTCATACGGGGGCTATGGGAAGTAGCTTGTTCTGAGGGAGGATCGGGGCTTGTTGGGTATCAGCCTTCGCCGGGGGCATTGCCGCAGTCGGTGGGGCAGTTCATCCAGCTTTCGCTAGCGTCGCAGACGCCGTCGCCACAGCCGTTTGGGCAGGACCCGCAATCGGCGAAGCAGGTGACGCAGTTCTCGCCGGAGTAGCTATGGCAATACCCGTCGCCGCAAATATTGTTGCAGAGCCCACAGTCCTGAGGACAGGAGCTGCAGGACTCCGTATGGCTGACACAGAGTCCGTCGCCGCACACCGGGCTGCACATGCCGCAGTCTACCTGGCAGGTCTGGCAGGTCTCGCTCGTATCGCACACATAGTCTCCGCAGGTGTCGGTGCAGACACCGCAGTCTTCTGGACAGTAGCCGCAGTTTTCCCAGGGATTGCAGATGTTGTCGCCGCACTGTGCGTAGCCGGGGCAGATGCCGCAATCGAGTTGGCAGGTGTGGCAGTCCTCGTTCTGGGTGGGGTCGCAGAGGAAGTCACCGCAGGCCGGACAGGCGCCGCAGTCCGCCGCGCAGCTCACGCAGGACTCATTGATGTCGCAGCTCCCGTCGCCGCAGGTCGGTGTGCAGGGGCCGCAGTCTGCCGAGCAGTTGGCGCAGGACTCGTTGGTGTCGCAGGTGTTGTTGCCGCAGGACGTGGGACAGGTGCCACAGTCGGTCTCACAGGTCACGCAGGACTCGAATCCGTCGCAGACGCTGTCGCCACAGGGGCAGGCACCGCAGTCGGTCGCGCAGAGGTCGCAGTTCTCGCCGGGGCCGGCGCACACGCCGTCTCCGCAGGCGTTCCCCGAGCAGGCGCCACAGTCGGCTTCGCAGTTGGTGCAGGTCTCGGGGACGTCGCACTGTCCGTCGCCGCACACCGGCGGGCAGGCGCCGCAGTCGGCCTCGCAGCTCCCGCAGCCCTCCGTGAGCTCACACACACCATTTCCACAGGTGGGGGCGCAGGCGCAGTCCACTCTGCACGTGGTGCAGTCCTCGCCCACCGCGGACGTACAGGCGCCGTCGCCGCAGCGGCAGCTCCCGCAGTCGGCCGGACATAGGGCGCAGTCCTCACCGGAGTCGCAGGTGCCATCCCCACAGGTCGGGCAGGTGGCGCCGCAGTCGGCGGGGCAGTTGGAGCAGTTCTCCCCACCCTGGGGCTCGCAGGTGCCGTTGCCACAGGACGGGCAGGCGCCACAGTCAGTGGAACAGGTCAGGCAGGTCTCGCCACCCCACCAGTCGCAGTTACCGTTGCCACAACCCCAGTTGCAGTCGGCGGGGCAGTTGGCTATGGACTCATAGGGAGCATCACAGGTGCCATCACCGCAGGTGGGGCAGGCACCGCAATCCGCCGCGCAGGTGTCACAAGTTTCGGTGCCCACGGCCTCGCAGAACCCGTCCCCGCAGGAGGAGCAGTCGGATTCGTCGAAGGTGCAGTCGGCGTTGCAGGCCAGCACGCCCGCGTCGTAGCTCAGATCGGCGCAGGTGGTCAGGCCCAGGTTGCTGCCGTCACACTCGTCGTCGCCGTCGATAACGCCGTTGCCGCATTCAACGGCCATGGTGCAGCCGCTGTCGTTGAAGGTGCAGTCCGTGTTGCAGGCCAGGTCTCCGCCATCGAAGCCCAGATCCGTGCAGTCAGATCCGTTCAAATCCGAATCCTCGCAGTCCTCCGGAGCGATCACGACGCCGTCCCCGCAGGTGGGCGTCCCCTCACAGGTGCTCGTGTCGAAGGTGCAGTCGGCGTTGCAGGCCAGGTCTCCGCCATCGAAGCCCAGATCCGTGCAATCAGATCCATTCAAATCCGAATCCTCGCAGTCCTCCGGAGCGATCACGACGCCGTCCCCGCAGGTAGGTGTCCCCTCACAGGTGCTCGTGTCGAAGGTGCAGGAATCGCTACAGGCAAGGTCGCCGCTGTCGAAGCCGAGGTCCGTACAGGATACCCCGTCCAGCGCGGCTCCATCGCAGTCTTCGCCCGTGTCCACCACCCCATCGCCACACTCCGGGAAATTGATGTCATCATCATCGGAGCAGCCCACCAAGACCAAGCCGCCCGCTACCACCAGTACCAACAGTACATGTCTCATGGAAGTCCTCCTTTGCCTTTTTCCTAACTATTTTTCTATGATCGCAGGAATTATTGCACATTCGTTCCTCTGGGTAGAGAACTAATGACGAAATCGCCTCAATTATTTGAAGGAGGGAGCGGGGAGAGGAGAGTGGTCGCTACTTCGCGACCTTGGCTTCCGGCATGTTACGCACGAGCATCATGGCGAGGCGGCAGTACAGGACCGCGCGCCAGTAGAGCTCTACTGACTTGATTTGGCCACTCAGGCACTGCCTTACGCAGACACAGACGCACCAGTTCCCCAAACGCCGGCCCCCAAAACACGCCGTACTCCCCACACCCCCTCTCACAAATGCACCTTGACGTCTCCCGAGAGAACCAAGCATTCTTTCAAAGAACCCCCAAAGGCCGGTGAATTGTCTTACGGGTCGGTGCGTTCAGGCGGGTCCAAGCGCGAAAGGGCCGCTCGCACACGCCGGGCCAGATCGTCACCGGTGAAGGGCTTCGGGAGGAGATCCAGATCCTCGGACGAGAAGCCGTAGCTCGCGAGATCCTCCTCGTGGTACCCGGAGACAAAAAGCGCCGGCAGATGCTCCTTCAGCGACAGCAAATGCCGATAGAGCTCCAGACCACTTTTCCCAGGCAGAACGATATCGCTGACCAGCAGATTCACCTGGCCGTTGACCTGGTCAAATACAGTGACCGCACCCGCCGCATCCCCCGCCTCGTACACCCGATACCCGATCCGCTCGAGCATACGCTTGGCCAGCATCCGGACCGCCGGCTCATCCTCCACGAGCAGGATGGTCTCGCCGCCGACGGGGCGACTCCTGGTGGACGGACGGGACACAACCGCGGGCGTCGGGTCCGCGCGCGAAAAGAGCAGCGAAAAGGTTGTGCCCTCCCCCAGCTCACTGCGCACCATGATGTGTCCGTCGCTCTTGAGTACAACACCTCGCACTACCGACAGACCGAGCCCGGTCCCCTTGCCACGCTCCTTGGTGGTAAAGAAAGGTTCGAACAGGTGCTCGAGGGTGTCGGACGTCATCCCGCTGCCCGTATCCCGCACGGTGACCTCGACGAAGTCGCCGGTCAACGACGTCGAACAGTGAGTGCATTGCTCGTCGGCCATCTGCTTCGCTGCGATTCGGATGGACAGCCTCCCGCCCTTGGGCATGGCGTCCCGGGCGTTGACCGCCAGGTTGACAATGACCTGCTCCATCTGGTGCGGATCCGCTTGGAGCCACAGCTCCGACGACTCGGACCGAATGTCCAGCTCTATGTGCTCCCCCAGCAGGCGCGACAGCATTCGGCTGAGGTCATCGAGCACCGTGGGCAGATTCACGCAGACAGGTGAGTAGTCCTGCTGGCTGCTGAAGATCAGCAACTGCTTGGTGAGGGCGGCGGCCCGACCAGACGCCAGAATCACCTGTTCGATGTCACCGCTGACCGGGTCCTCCGGCCGCAGGGACTCCCGCGCCAGGGTGGCGAAGCCGCTGATGGCAGTGAGGATGTTGTTGAAGTCGTGGGCCACGCCCCCCGCGAGGCGGCCGATGGCCTCCATCTTCTGCGAATGGAGCAGCTGGGCGGAAAGACGCTCTCGTTCGGCCTCCTGGTGACGCCGCTCCGTGAGATCCCGCATCACCGTGGAGTAGTGCGTCACGTTCCCCGCCCGATCCCGGTGCGCCATAATGACCTGGTGCACGTCCACGGTCTCGCCGTCGAGACGACGCAACTGCGTGCCGTGCTCTAACACCCCCTCTGCAGCCACCACCTCCAGCGCCCTCTCCAACTCCTCCTGGTGCTCGGGTCGAGCGAGAAACCGGGAAAGGGGCATCGGGGTGAACGCCTTCCCCGGCGGAACCCCGATCAGCTCCCGACAGGCGCGATTGAGGTACACGACCTCCAAGTCAACGGTGCTGATGGAGACCCCGTCCACTGACCTCTCCACGATCTCCGCCAGCCGGCGACGCTCCTCGTCCAGACGCCGTAGGGCGGAGAGATCCTGGGTCGTAAAAAGAACCCCCTGGGAGGGGTCGGTGGGCTCCAGATAGGTCGAAGAGAGAAGGACCGGAACAGTCCCCCCGTCAGCGCGCCGTAGTACCGTCTCGACCTCTCCGGAACCGCGCTCGCCCATCATGCGATACTTCACATCTCCGACGCGCTGAAACTCCTGTTCGCTGTCGTACAGGAACCTGGAAGACCGGCCCAGGAGCTCGTTCGGCGTGTAGCCCACCAGCTCACAGAACCGCTGATTCACCCACCGGATCACATGGTCTTGTACAAGCCCCATGCCCACCGGCGCGGCCCGGACAATCGCGTCCAGGGACGCAGCGCAGGCAATGTCTCCGGACAGGTCCGGCCACTTCTGTTCCCCGCCGGCACCGCCGGCACCGTCGTCGCCCATCTTCGCCACGCACCACCTCCTCCTCGCAACCCGTAGCTACCCGAACCCCTCACCCATTGCGTTTCTCTTCGTTGTCCACATGATGCCGGTGATTATAACATCCCCGGGGTGCCACCCGATCATTGTCCTGGTGTTGCGATAATATGGGGCATGGGCTGCGGCATCAACGGGGGCGGCGGCGGCGCCATACCGTTTTCCCACATGTCGTTTTCACCCAGGAAGTACTGGCTATACGGGTGCGCGCCCTCGAAGCTGACCGGCTTGATGTCACTGATGCAGGCCGAGGCCGGTGCTGTGGTGGGATCGTCCACGAAGTCCACCAGCATCTGCAAAAAGCAGTGTGGGGCGCCGGGCGTGGTGACCGGAGACTGAACCACGAGGGCGTGGGAGCAGCGGGGCAGCTCGTAGAAGTACTGATGCGTGCCCGTGAAGTGCGCCTGGGCGGGTTGGGCAACCCAGGGCGGTGTCTGTGGGTCCAGGTCGCCGTTGCCCATGAGGATGGGGATGTCGGTGGTGGGCCAGGCGCCCACGTACTGATCCGCCGGGTAGACCGGCCAGATCTCCTGCGCGACGGCGTTTCTGTGACTCACTCCCAGACTGAAGTAGAGGGTGTCCTGCAGCGCCTCCAGGGTGGCGGCGTTGGGCGAGGGTGCGGGGGTCAGCTCCGACACGGCGATGTTATCCCTGAGCGCTTCACTGCCGAGGGCGTCGCTGTTGCTGAAGCTGTCCCTCAAGAGAAACAGCGCGGTAAGCAGGTGCTCGATGGAGACGACATCCGCCGGAGCGCAGCGGTTCAGCCGGTGCAAAATCGCCGGCACCAGCTCCCGATAAACCTCCACCCTGAACAGGTACGCCAGAGCCCAGCGCAGGGTGCTCCGCTCGGTTCCCACATCCAGCAGGGCGGAGTATCCCGGACAACTCCCATTGGCCAGGTCGTCGAAGATCTGCCCGGTTGTTACCCAGGGGTCGGAGCCCAGACGACTGACGCAAGAGGTGTCCGTGGCGCAGTAGCCCATCAGGTCCTCACCAATATCGTTCATGAAGCTGTCGTATTGGGCATAGTTGAACCCCGGCGGTGCGATGGAGTCCAGGATGATGCCGTCGGCCTGGTTCGGATACAGGTGTAGGTACCGCAGAAGCCAGTAGGTGCCGTAGGAGACGCCATAGAGGAACACGTCCCGGTCCGGCTCCCGTATCCGATCTACCAGCAGCCCTATGTCCGCGGCTGCGGCGGTGACGTTGAACTCCGCCAGATCGGCGCCCCAGGTGTTCTGCACATGCTGCAGGCAAGCGGGCCTCTCGGCCTCCGTGATGTCGAAACCGCCATCGCTTCCGGCCGCTTCTTGTACCGGACATTCCAACCGGGCGGAGTTGCCCACGCCGCGGTGGTCGGTGGTGATCAGATCCCACTGGGGAGCCTGGTCCCCCACGCGCTCCATGATCCAGGCGAGACTGGCGCCGGATTCCCCGGGGCCGCCCTGCAAAAACCAGATCTGGCCCCGCTTGGGGTTCACCGTTGCCTCCACCCGTTGCACCCACAGATCGATGGTGGGTCCGTCTGGCTCGGCGTGGCGGAGAGGCACTTCGATCATGGCGCACTCCACCATGGCCCCCTCGGGCTCGTTAACGTCC
This sequence comes from Deltaproteobacteria bacterium, assembly GCA_029938605.1. Taxonomy (GTDB): domain Bacteria; phylum Myxococcota_A; class Polyangia; order HGW-17; family JAJRWW01; genus JAJRWW01. Next base: position 22,684 of record JAOZUO010000057.1, read on the forward strand.
CGGGCACAACTCACCCACTCGACGACGTAGTTGTTGTTGTTCAGGCCGGCGTCGGAACCGGCGTCGGAGCCGGCGTCCTGTCCGGCGTCCACCGCGGCGTTCGCGTTGTTGCTGCTCCCATCATCGTCGTCGGAACAAGCCCCGACGACGATGACCGTACCGGCGAGGAACAAGGGCCACATAAGAGTTGTGCTGCGTCTCATATTCTTTCTCCCGGCATCATCAGGGCGACGTTTATGCAACTCCCAACCGAATGCCGCCAGACACGCTATTCCTTGATCATCTTGAAGGTGTAGTCGTGTTGCTCGGTCCCCCGGAGCACGCGACCGCCTCCGAAATCGACGGAGAGAACCTTGTGACGGCTCGCTTTTACCGGCACCAAAGTCGTCGGTTTCGTAATGACACGGATCCTCTGAACCACAGACACGGATTTGATCGAGGAGAGCATCTTGTTGGCCTTGGTCGGCATGGCGGCGCCGAGTTGCCCAAGCAGTGGGCCCAGCGCCTTCCTAGCCTTCGGCCCGGTCATGCGGACCTCCATCGACAGCTCCACATGGCCGGGGAACATCGCCACGCCACCGTGGTGACGTAGGACCCGCACCGCCGGGTCTTGGGGCGTAGGTTTGAGCTTACGGCTCTCACCCGGTTTGAGCGTCAACCCGATCCAGAACTCGACCCACCCCGCCCAGATAACTCGCGCCTGCTGCTGCACGATGGGCTTCATCTTCTGGATCATGAGCCGGGTCTGCTCCGGCGAGGACCTGCTTCCCGGCCTTGTGGGCAAGTCAGCAAAGGCCGCTTTGTACATCCGGTCGAACCCGATGAGCTCCTTGAGCTCCCCCTTGGAGCTAATACGGTGCTGCGGAATCAAGCCCCCCAAACGTATGGCGTTGCCCATCTGAGCCCGCATCACCTTCGTCACTGGCTGCCCCCCCACCTCGACAAAATCGAACTCGTGCCAGCTCACCTGCAGGTCCTTGGAGCCTCCCGGCATGCGCTGAACCTTCAGCACATAGGACATCGTGGCCTTGGTGGTTTGCCGACGCTTCTTCACGACCCGTTCGATGACCTTTATCTTGCTGCCTAGAGGCCAAGCGAAGCGAAAACCACCCGGTGGGGTGTGGGGCGATGCCTTCGATCTCGTCACCGGCCACGCATCACTCTTTGGCGTCGGAGTCGGCGCGGGAGCCGCACGCCGGGCCTGGCTACCCCTACGGGGCATCACGCGCGGCTGGATCATGTGCTCTGGCGTTGTTTTCGAACCAGCAGAAGAGGAGGGGTCTGCACCCTTGTTGTCACAGGCGGCCACTACCATGACCGCAGTCAGGATAAGCGAGTACGCGTTGCGATTTTTCATGTCCCGACTTGTACCACATCGAGGAACCCGCAATGACAGATGTCAATTCATGGGTTCGCAGACTCCACCGAGGTTGATTGCAGGGAGGCTCCCAGTACCGCAAACATAAGCGACACGCCCACCCCAACGACGAGGATCATCAGCTCACTGATTCCAGGCATGGCGAGTCCTAACTCCAGCGCATACTCTCCGCCGCATTCTACCATCGTTGTCTGGAGTTTCCCCGCCGGTCCACATGCCTGCTGTGCCGTCGGCACGGCTTGAAGGTCAGATGGGGATGGGAATGGTTACGACTGTGGAGACAGAGGCTCCTTCGTCGAAGTAGTGGTCGTTGGTCTTTTTTAGTAGTTCAACACCGCGTTGGCCTCCAGGACCTCCTGGATGGCCCTGGCGGCGGCCACGGGCTCGGCGGTTTCGATGAGCATCTCCGGCAGGATCTTCCGCTCGTTGATGCAGGGGGTGCACACCAGGACCTTGCCGCCCAGAGCGATGAACGTATCCACCTGCTCCTTGAGCGGGGGCAGGCCGGCGGCAAAGACGTGCTCATAGCAGCCTTTCACCGATAGGAGCACCGCGGTGCCCTGCAGGATCACGACGGCCTCCACGTCCATGACCGCCGCGCCGTTTCCCATGACGAAGGGGAGCGTGGCCCGCTCGGGATCCTCGGGGCCGTGGGTTGCAAAGATGACGATCTTCTCGGGTTTGGGGTCTGCCATTTTGGATTTCTCTCCTGTTGGTTATTAGGTTCAGCTCGCAGATTGACGCAGCCGCCGGAAGTGCTGGTACCAGATGGCCACCGGACGGTAAAATACGTGGGCGAACTTGGTGAAGGGCATCAGGATCAGCAGCTCCATGGCCAAGACCACGTGCACCAGGAAGACCCCGTAGAGCCATGCGGCGCTCACGGGGAGGTAGATGGCGGCGGTCAGGATGAAGCCCGTGACCGACACGGCCCAAAGGAGCCACAAAAAGAGCCAGTCCGACTTGAGGGTGTGCGCGTAGTAGCGCTGGCTGGCCGTGGCCCGGGCGTCGGGGTGTGGCTGGGCGACAAGCCGCTTGATGAGGATCGCGCTCGTCCCGTAGGTGAACATCAGTCCGGACACGATCCCGAGCAGTCGGATGGGGGACCAGGGCATCACATGCAGGTCCGGATCCTTGAACAGGAAGTCCAGCGTGGTAGCCGCCGCCAGCCCGCCGAAGCCGACCAGCATGGTCAGGTGGAGGAACCACCGCCGCAGCGGCCAGGGAGCGACATCGCTGTGCTCGGTGTCGCAGTCGCGCTGGCGGCGGTGCAAGAGCACCTCCGACAACGTCAGCCCCACCGCCCTCAAGGCCGTGCCCACCGGGAAGCGCCTGGGCGTCTCGTCGGGTTGTCCCACCCCTCCGGGGACCGGCGCGTGAGCCAGCATCCAGAGCATGTTGCCCAGGGTCATAAGGGCGATGACGCCCAGCAGCGCGAACAGGCCCATGCCCACGTCGTGCAGCACGTGAAACGGGACGAAGTCGAGCATGGTGGCCGTGGAGAACTGCGCCGAGGAGTCGGCGGGCACCCCCGAGGACTTCCAGAGCAGCACGCTGGCGAAGATCCCGCCCAGAACTCCCATGATCAACAGGATGCGCCCCGTGGACAGATGCAGGGACCGCGCCAGCCCAGAGGGATCGAACTGGCTGATGGCGTAGCGTCGCGAGGCGGCCATGAACTCCGCCGGTCCGGCCTGGCGGGGGCAGGTCTCGGAGCACTCGCCACAGTGCTGACAGAGCCAGAGCTCCTTGTTGGAGATCAGGTGGTCACTCAGGCCGAGCTGGGCGTACCGGATCATCCGCCGCGGGAAGGCGTCGTTGTCCTGCGACAGCGGACACACCGCCGTGCAGTTGCCGCAGTTGAAGCAGGCGCTGACGTCAAAGGCGCCGTAGCGCTTGATCTCGGGCAGCAGCCGGGTGTTCACACGGGTGGCCATAGTCGTCACCCTCCCTTCTTCTGGTCTTGCACCAGGCGGTACTTGAAGTAGTCCCCGTCGGCCTCATCCTCGACCACCAGGCCGTAGGCGCGCATGGCCGCTACGTGCCACAACACCTCGTCGGTAGTCACAGACAGCGCCGCCGCCAGGGCGGGCACGGTCTGGGGGCCGTCCACCAGGGCTTTTTTGACCTTGCGCCGCAGCACCGCCACCGGCTTGTTGCGCTCTCGGGCTGCGGCGAGCTGCTCTTTGCGCTCGCTGCGCAGTCGCTTCAGGAGGGTCTTGATCTCCCCTTTGCGTTCGCTTACTTCGATCATCAGCTTGCGACCTCCTCGCCCTCGGTGATGGCTTCAACCATCGAGGCGAACTGATCCAGGGTCCACCCGGCGACATTGATGGCGCCAGACGGGCACACGGCCACGCAGCAGCCACAGCCCGTGCAGATGGCCGGGTTGACCTTCGCGCGGCGACCGCCGCCCTCCTCCACGAGCTCCAGGGCGCCCTCCACCGGGCAGGCCTCCTGGCACTGGCCGGCCCCCGTACAACGCGCCGAGTCCACCTCTGCCACATAGGGCTCGAGCTCCACGTACCCTTTGCCCAGCAGGACGGCCGCCTTCACCGCCACGGCGGAGGCCGACGCGCAGCTCTCTAAAATATCCTTGGGCCCCTGACAGGCGCCGGCCAGCAGCACGCCGTTGACCGCCATCTCCACGGGCCGGAGCTTGGGGTGCACCTCCTGCAGAAACCCGTCGGCGCTCGTGGCCAGCTTCAGGTTGTCGATGATTGTTCCGATGTCACCGGGGGTCATGCCCACCGACAGCACCAGCAGGTCCACACCAATCTCGAGCTCCTCGCCCCAGGTCAGGCCATCCACGACGTTGACCAGCAAGCCATTCTCGTCGTCCTCGGGCGCCTTGCGGACCTTCGGCGGGGTGTCACCGGCGTAGCGGTGGAAGATCACGTCAGCGCGGGAGGCCTGCTCATAGAGCTCCTCGTGACCGCGCCCGTAGGCCCGGATATCCTGGTAGAAGTCGTGGATCGCGACGTCGGCGAACCGGTCACGGAGCTGCGTGGCGGTCTGGAGGGTCGCCGTACAGCAGACCCGCGAACAGTGCTTGTTCAGGGTCCCCCCCTTGGGGGGTTTGTGTACGCCCTCGAGCTGCCGGCTCCCCACGCAGTGGATGAAGCCCACCGAGCGCACGGGCCGGCCGTCCACCTCCAGCGATGAGGCGGTGTCAGGGAGGTCGGCCAACATACGCCCAAAGTCCGGGAGGGTGACGACGCCGGGCAGGCGGCCACAGCCGAACTCCCGACGGGTGGGTGCGTAGGGGCGGAACCCCGTCGCCACAACCACCACTCCGGCCTCGACCTCGACCTCGACGTTGGACGTGGAAGCGGAAGTGGAGTCGGCACTCTGGTCGGCGCTCTGGTCGGCGCTCTGGTCGGCGCTCTGGTCGGCGCTCTGGTCGGCGCTCGAGGCGCCCGAAGCGATGGTGGCGGTGAAATTGCCGATGTAGCCACCGACGCGCCGGACCTCCGCGCTTCGGTGGATCGTCACCCGGGGATCGCCCTCGATGTCTGATACGAGCCGCTCGACGAAATCCCCGGCGACCTCTCCGTCTGGGTAGAGACGATCCAGGCCGCTGACGAATCCGCCGAGGTCGGCCTCCCGCTCCACCAGGTCCACGTCGATGCCCAGCCCGACGAGATCCCGCGCGGCCCGCAGCCCCGCCACACCGCCACCGATGACCAACGCCCGTTTCGCGGCGTCCACCCGCACGGGAGACAGTGGCTTGAGATGGCGGGCCTTGCCCACGGCCATGCGCACCAGCGTCGCCGCCTTCGCCGTGGCCTCCTCATGGTTGTGGTGTACCCAGCTACACTGCTCCCGGATGTTCGCCTGCTCTACCAGGAAGGGGTTGACGTCCGCCCGGACGAGCAGACTCCGGAAGGTGGTCTCGTGCAGGCTCGGCGAGCAGGCGGCGATCACCACCCGATCCACGCGTCCGGCCCGGATGTCCTCCAGGATCATGCTCTGTCCCGGATCCGAGCACATGAACGAATTCTCGCGGGCGATGGCCACACCCTCCAAACCAGACGCCTGGTCCACCACCCCCTTGACGTCCACCACGTCGGCGATGTTGCCGCCGCAGTGACAGACGTATACGCCGATGCCAGGCCCGGACGTCTTGTCGTTTTTGGCCGCGGCGAGGGGAGGCTTCTGTACCGAGACCGCTTTTTTCGGAGTCAGAGATGGAGTCGAGATCGGAGTCGGAGTCGGGAGTTTGTCAGATTCGCTCATTGTGCCTCACTCCCAGCCGCCACGGCGACCTGGTCCTGGCTCCGCATGTAACGAGCCGCCTCGGAGGCGGCGCCGCCGGCCTCGACGATGGTGTCTACGATGTCCTTGGGGCCTGTGGCGGTGCCGGCCACGAAGATGCCCTCGACGCCCGTGTGGCAAGGAGCCTCTTTGGCCCGTGGTGTGGCCACAAAACCGTCGGAGGCTATCTCCAGGGGAACCAGACGACTGGGATCGTACGCGGGCAACATGCCCAGCGACAGCACCACCAGGTCGTGGTGCCGCTCTTCCACTTGGCCCAACTCGTCGATGCGCTCCACGCGCAGGGTGAGGTCGCGATTGTCCTGTTCGCTAATCCGCGCCACCTTGCCCTTGATGAACTGGACCCCCATGGCCTCGGCGGTGCGATAGAACTCCTCATAGCCCTTGCCGAAAGCGCGGATGTCCATGTAGTAGATGGTGATATCGGCCATGGGCACCGCGCCGCTGAGCAGCATCGCCTGCTTGATGGCGTACATGCAGCACACCCTCGAGCAGTACGACACGCCGAGGGTGGCGTCCCGGGATCCGGCGCACTGCACGTAGGCGATGGAGTCGGGCACCCGGCCGTCGGCCGGCCGCAGCACGCGACCGTAGGGGCCGTGGGGAGCCAGCAGCCGCTCCATTTGCAACGGTGAGATCACATTGGCGATCTGGTCGCCTCCGTATTGGGGCTTGGCGTCGATGGGGGTGAGCTTCCACCCCGTGGCGACGATGACCGTCCGGGCCTCGAGCTCCAGCCCCACGGGCTTCTGCGTGAAATCAATGGCGTCGGTGGGGCAAACGTTGACGCACTTCCCACACAGGATGCACCGCTCCTCATCAATGAGCGCGAGCTGCGGGATCGCGTTCCCGAAAGGGATGTGAATGGCTCGCAGGGCGCTGTACCCGCCCTGGTAGGGATCGGGGATCTCCGTGTCGCAAGCGTACTCACACAGGCGGCAACCGATGCACAGGTCCTCGTCCACGAACCGCGGCTTCTGGACCACCTGGGCCCGGAAGACCTCGCCCTCGCGCTCGACGGACTCCAGCTCAGCGTAGGTCAGCAAGGTGATGTTCGGGTGGTGGGCCGCCGCGGCCATCTTGGGCGTGGTAATGCAGCTCGCGCAGTCCAGGGTCGGAAAGACCTTGCTCAGCCCGATCATGGCCCCGCCGATGGTGGGCAACCGCTCCACCACCGCCACCTTGTATCCCTGCTCGGCGAGATCCAGGGCCGACTGCAGGCCGGCTATGCCCGCCCCGATAATGAGGGTGTCCACAGTTGCGGGGATCTGGGGCATCACGCCACCTCCTGGGCCGCTAGCACCTCGTTCATGTCACTGACCGCCTTGACGAAAGACTTGGTGCACACCGTGCAGATAGCGCATAACTTCAACCGGCCCTGGTCGATGCCCCGCTCACGCATGGCGAGAGAGACCCGATCGATCCGCGCCGCCAACTGCTCGTACGCGCCCTCGAAGGGGCATTCCACCCCGCAGGACATCACGATGATGCCGCCGATGCCCCGGTCGTAGCAGTCGAAGTAGAACTGCTCCGGAAGGATCGCCGGGGACGGCACGTTCATAATGAAGGTATTGGTCGGATAGGACAGGTGCGCCTGGCCCGTGGCGTCAGCGCCCGGGTACGCGCAGCTGGTGGTCGCCAGAATCAGGATCTTCGGCGGGGATGAGTGATCGTCTTCACGCATGATGCACCCTCATGGATCTAGTACTGGTGGTTGCGGCGGCAGGATCCCGGCCCACCAGGAGGGCGTTTAGGCAGTGCCGGGATCCTGCGCAACACAGGCCGCGCTATCGAGACCGGTCAAACTGGGAGTTTTGACCAGCCTCTCGTCTCACTTACTTGATTACTTGCCGCGCTTCACGAAGAGGCGGTCGTAGCCTTCATCGGCCTCAAGGCTCCCCAAAAACTCGTGGCCCACCTTGTTGGCCCAGATGGGGATGTCATTGCGGGTGCCCGCGTCCGAGGAGCGGATCTCCAGCACCTCGCCAACTTGGACTGCGCCGATGCCCTTCTTGGCCTCCAGGAGGGGCCCCGGGCAAGCGCTGCCCCGCGCGTCTACGACATTCTCGGGCTCCAAATCTTCGAGTTCTTCAAGATCCATGACGATGACGTCCTTTCTTCGGCGAGCCAATCAGCAGCACCGAAACCGATGATTTACTGCGCTCCGAAGCAACAGTCTGAACTCCAGTAGTTCTGTAGGTTTGATATTACGCACTTACTGTAGTTCGCAACTACAGGGGCAAAATAAAGGGCGGTCTCAACTTTCATCGATCACACCCTCGGGATCGATCTCTTGTGCCAGGGTCCCGCGAAGCCGCATGTTGTCGAGCAGGATCGTCCGGATCCGCACGCACGCATCCATGATCCGCGGATCCGTGATCTCGCAAAACACCGTCTGCCCCTCCTTGCGCGTCTTCACTACGCCGCGCTCTCGGAGCATCCTCAGGTGCTGGCTGATGGTCGTTAACGGCACATCCGTCGCCGACGCGAGCTCGCCCACGCTCATCTCACGTTTGCTGAGCAGGGCGATGATCATCAGCCGCTTCGGGTTCGCCAACACTTTGCAGAAATCTGCATGGAGGCGGAAGATTTCGGGGTTTGTTACTTTCATTGTTTTGTGGTTTTGTAGTTTCGCAACTGCCACACTGCGGAACCAATACTCTGTGCCACTATACTTGTCAAGCGTTACAATGCGCATCCGAAACATTACTTTGAGGTACACCATGCACATCGTCACGATCCTCTCCCTGGCCACAGCGGCAGTCGCTGTCTCGGGCTGCATCACCAAATGAACGACAACGACAGAAATGTCGTAACCGAGGTGGTACGCCGGGGCTTCGGGTGGCTGGAGCGGGATCAGCGTCCCGAGGGCTGCGTGGTGGGGGAGGTGGTGTGGTCCCCCATCTTGACGGCGCAGTACGTGATGACCGCGACCATGACCGGCCAGGAGATCCCCGCCGACCGGAAGCTGCGCTTCCAAAAGTATTTTGAGGTGTGGCAGCGGTCCGACGGCGGGTGGGGCATGCACGCCGAGAGCCCGTCCTACGTCTACGTCACCACGCTCGTATACGTAGCGCTCCGCGCCATGGGCCTTCAGACCAATCACCCCATGTGCGCCCGAGCCCGGGGCTGGCTACGCAACCAGGGCGGGGTGCTGCAGATCCCCAGTTGGGGCAAGGCCTGGCTGGCCATGTTCAACCTGTACGACTGGCGGGCGGTGTCGCCGGTGCTCCCCGAGCTGTGGTTGCTGCCCGAGTCCCTCCCGTTCCACCCCAGCCGCATGTACTGCCACACAAGGCTGATCTACCTGGGGCTCGGCTACCTCTACGGCGTGCGCTACCAGACCCCGGTGACTCCACTGATCATCGCTCTGCGCTCCGAGCTCTACGACAGACCCTACGAGAGGATCCGCTTCGAGAACCACCGCTTCGACCTGGCAGAAACAGATCTGTTCGAAGATCCCCCGGCCGTACTCAAGGCCGCGTACACAATGTGCGGCCTCTACGATCGGGTTCATCCCGGCCCCCTGCGGAAACACGCCCTGGCCTACTGCCTGGATCAGATCATCGCCCACCAGCGGGAGAGTCGTTTCGCGGCCATCAGCCCGGTGAACGGTCTGCTCAACACCCTGGCCCTATACCACGCCGGACACCGCGACTTTGGGCCATCCTTCCAGGGGATCGATTACTGGGCGTGGACCGATGACGTGGAGGGGGAACGGTTCAACGGCGCCCACAGCCACTCCTGGGACACCGGATTCACCGTGCAGGCCCTATGCGAGGGGCCCCTGGCCGGCGAGTTCCGGACCTTCCTGGAGAACACGGCGCGGTACCTCGCCCGGTCCCAGCAGACCGTGGAGGTGGTGGAGCGCGAGCGGACCCATCGCGACATGCGAGTGGGAGGCTGGTGCTTTTCCGACGAGCACCACCGCTGGCCCGTGTCCGACTGCACGGCCGAGGCCCTCTCCGCCCTGCGATACCTCGCCGACGAGCTGGACGCCGAGCACCTTCCGGCGCCCGAGCGCATCGTGCAGGCGACCCTATTCATCCTGAGCCGGCAGAACCCGGACGGCGGCTGGGGCTCCTACGAGCGGAACCGCGGCGGGGACATCCTCCGGCAGCTCAACCCGTCAGAGATGTTCGGCAACTGCATGGTGGAGTACAGCTATGTCGAGTGCACGGCGAGCTGCATGCAGGCGCTGCGACACGCCACAGACCGATTCGGCGATCTCCTCTCAGGCCCCGAGCGCCAACGCATCGAGCGCTCCATCACAAACGGCGAGGGTCTCCTCCGGCAGACCCTGGAGCCCGATGGCGCTTGGCAGGGGTTCTGGGGCGTAAACTACACCTACGGCACCCTCTTCGGCATCACAGGGCTCCTGGCCGCGGGCAACCCGCCCTCGGATCGGACCATCGTGAACGCCTGCGCCTGGCTGGTGGACCACCAGCACCCGGACGGAGGCTGGGGCGAGTCCTGGCGCGGATGCCACGCCGAGCGGTACATCCCCCACGAAAAGCCCCAGGTCATCATGACCGCCTGGGCGCTCATGGCGCTCCTACGCGCCGACTACGACGGCCCCGGCGCCGCGGAGGCCATCGAAACCGGCGTCCGGCTCCTCACGTCCCGCCAGCTCCCCGACGGCGACTGGCCCAAGGAGGGAGTCGCCGGCGTCTTCTTCAACACCGCCTACCACCATTACATGCTCTACAAGAACTACTTCCCACTGTGGGCCCTGGGGCTCTATCTACGGAGAGAATGATCCGGAGAGATTGATCCGGAGAGATTGATCGCGATCGCGAAGAAGTTTTCTCGAGGTTTACTGGACAACCACGCTGCAGTAGCCGTCGATGCAGTCCAGGCCCGAGCAGCAGTCCGCGGCGATTTCGCAACCCTGTCCGTAGGTGGCACAACCGGCCTCCTCGCCGCAGATGCCCTCGATGGAGCCGGCGGGCACGATGCAGGGCAGGCCCGAACAGCAGTCGGCCGAGGTCGTGCAGCCGCCGCCGGGCTCCACGCAAGCGTCCCCACACAGCAGCACCGGGAACTCGCCGCCCGCGTCATGGAGGGTGCAGGGCAGGCCACAGCAGTCCGCCGCGGTGGCGCAGGCAAGGCCCACGTAATCCTCTGGATTGGTGCAGTCGATCTCGGCGGCCAGGCAGCGGGGGATACCGAGGCTGTCCAGCTTACAGGTGTCGAACTGCAGGACGTTTCCGGAGCAGCAGGTCGCGCTGGCGGCGCAGGACACGTCCTGCAACCGGCAGATCCCGCCGGCCGGCGTGCAGACGTTGCCCTGATCACAACGCCCCAGCGGATTGTCATCCACCTTGGAGCAGGTGACATGCGTGGTGTCACCGTCAATGGTGCCCTCGGAACCGCAGCAGTCCGTATCGGTCGCGCAGACCTCGCCGGAGGGACGACACCCAGAGGGAGGCTGACAGATGAGCATGCTCGTGGGTCCATAGGGTAGGCAGGCACGGCTGCAGCACTCGCCGCCGCAAGTGGGCAGCTCACCGCCGTCGTAGATCCCCCCGCACACCTCGCCGGCGCTCAGGCAGCCGCCGGCCCCGGTGGCCGGTACAAGCGCGCAGGTCCCGACCGAGGCCTCGCCATCCATGGAGCAGTAGCCCCCGCAACACTCGAAGTCGGCGGTGCAGACGTCGCCATTTTGTGTGCAGTACGACGGTGAGGCGTCGCAAATCCCGTCGAGGCAGTACTGTGAGCAGCACTCAGCGTCGGAGTCGCACGTGTTCCCAGAGGTCCGGCACGACGGGTTGAGGGGCACGCAGGCACCCGCGTCGCAGGTACCACTGCAGCACTCGCCATTGCTGTCGCAGGATTCGTTATCCGAGACGCACTGGCCGGACGAACAGACCGCGTCCACACACGCGAAGGAGCAGCACTCCGAGCCAACCTGGCAGGGTCCGCCCGCGTCGATACAGTCGCCCGGGAGCCGCGCACAAACAGCGTACAGCTCATCACAGTGCCCCGTGCAACACTCCTCCCCCGCGACACAGGCCATGCCGGTCGCCGTGCAGTCAGCCACGGCGGCGTCTTCGTTCTCACCCTGGTTGTTGTTGTCTTCGCAGGCGCCCAAGGTCACTGCAAGCAGCAACCCGAGGACCAAAGCCACCCATGCGGATCGTTTTGCAAACATCGTCAAACCCTCCCTACTAGATCGGCACGCAAGGCGCGTACGTTACATCAACCAAGACACCTACCCGACCCAAGTATCTCAAAAAACCGGGGAATAGGTCAAGTTGATCGGAAAGATCTACTGGTCGTAGGGCCGGGCGAAGCGCTGGTTGTAGACGCCGTACTTTTTGAGGTTACGGTCCCAGATGGTGTTGGCGAGGCCCGTGCGGATCAGGGCACTAAACAGCAGTCGTCGGCCCAGGCCGAGGCGGACGGGCTGAGCGAAGGCTTTGAGCCGAGCCGGATCGAACCGCCCCTCGGCGGCGAGGTCACGCCCCAGATCGCCGCAGGAGGCAAAGAGCTTGGTGTTCGTCCAGGGGGGACGGATCTGGATCCCCTCCACGCCACCCTTGACCGCTGTGCCCGCGGGGATGCAGCCGAGGCGGGCGGGGAGGCGAGCCAGGTAAGGGGTCAACCAGGCCGACTGGTGTGTCTCGGGGAAGCCCTGCTGGACGAGGAAGGCGAGGCGTACACCGGCGGCCGGATCCCGGGGCTCGAGCACTTCTAGCAGCTCCTTGACGAGGCCCGGCATGGCGTGAACGTACAGCGGGAAGGCGAGCAGGACGAGGTCCGCCCGAGCGAAGGCCTCGAGCTGGACGTCTGAGTGCTTGCGCCCGCTGAGGTAGTGCAGATCGATCTCTACCCCGGGGCCTGCGACAGTGCGATACCCCTCGACCAGGTACTCCACCAGGATCCGGGTGTTGCTCTTGCGTCCCCGGGGTGACCCGTTGAAAACCGTGAGCTTCACGCCGCCTCCCCCGCCAGCAAGTCGGTGTCGCGCACCAGGGAGTCGAAGGAATCCAGGGGGGTCACCTGTCCCACCACCCGTGCACGAAAGTGTACGGCGAACCGCTCGAAGTACCGGTGTACGATCTCCAGATCCTCGGGGCCATCGAGGGGTCCGGGCTCCAGGAAGGTGGCCAGAGACGGGTAGCGATCATAGCGCATGCTGTGCACGCACTCGCCGTGCTCCAGCTGGATGTAGGGGTGAAACAGCGGGATCATCTTGTCGATGGCGGTCTTGAGGAGCGCGCTGGGGAACCCGACGATCAGGGGGGACGCCAGCAGCAGCAGGTCCGCGTGCAGGATCTTGGAGCGCATGGCGTGGGTGTCATCGGCCACCGCGCAGAGGCCCGGCGTCTTCCACCAGCACGACCAACACCCGACGCAGGCCCGGATATCCAGGTCCCGCAGCACAAAGGAGGTCACCGTGTGGGACCGGTCCAGCCAACGCTCGGCGAGGGACGTCAAAGCGGCGTCGAATCGTTCGGGGTCGGGGCCCGGATGACCGTTGATGATCGTGATCTTCATGGGGTGCGAAGGTCGGCGGTTAGCCCAGGCGGATCCGCACGAAGCGGCGCTTGCCGTACTGCACCAGGACCTCGTCGAGGCCATCGTGGGTGGCCATGGGATCCCGGACCTGCTCGCCGGCCACCCGGAATCCGCCGCCCTTCATGAGACGCCGCACCTCGCCCTTGGACTTCATCAGACCCAGGCCCACCAGGATCGACGCCCAGCCGGGATCCTCGGCAAGCTGCGCGGCCGTCAGGGAGGCCTCCGGAATCTCGTCCGGGAGCTTCTTGTTTCGGACATGGTCTCGGAACCAGTCCCGCTCCTGGTCTCCCACGGCGCCGCCGTGGTACTGGCCGGTGACGTGGTGGGCGATGGCCTCCTTGAGCTCGATGGGGTTTGCATCTCGGGCCGCGTAGGCCTGCTTGAGGGTCTCGTTTTGCGCGGCGTCCATGAGCATGCAGGCCAGATCGAGATAGGACGGGATCTGCTCGTCGGAGATCCGCATGAGCTTGCCGTACATGTCCCGGGGGGAGTCGGCGATGTTCACGCTGTTGCCGAAGGACTTGCTCATCTTGCGACCGTCAGTACCCGCCAGGAGGGGGACGGTGACCATCACGTGGGGCTCGACGCCGTTGTGCTGCTGAATGGCTCGACCGGCCAGGAGATTGAAGTGCTGGTCGTAGGCGCCCACCTGCACGTCGCACTCCAGGGCGTGGGCGTCGTAGCCCTGCATGAGTGGATAGAGGGTCTCGTGGAAGCGCAGGGACTTGCCGGCCTCCATGCGCTCCTGGAACTCCCGACGGGCGATGATCTGCTTGAGCGGGAACACGGCCGCCAGCCGGATGATGTCGGCGAAGCCCATCTTGGCGAGCCACTCCGAGTTTCTGCGCACCTCGGTACGATCCCCGTCGAGCACCCGGAATACCTGGTCGGTATAGCCTTGACTCATCTCCTGGAGCTGCTCGCCGGAGAGCTGAGGTCGCTCCTTGGTCTGGCCACTGGGGTCGCCGATGAGGCCGGTATAATCTCCGATGAGGAACACCGCCTGGTGGCCCAGGTCCTGGAACTGCCGCAGCTTGAGCACCGGCACCATGTGTCCGATGTGCAGGCTCGTGGCGGTGGGATCCACCCCGAGGTAGACCCGCAGGGGACGCCCCTTCTTCAGCTTGGCGGTGAGCTCGGCGCGCATCTGCAGACGCAAGGAGGTCGTACCCTGGGCAGGCTTCCCCTCCACCTCGTCGGCGAAGTAGGTGCCGCGCATCAGGAGGTCCACCTGGTGCTCCACCGACATTGTGGTCTGATCGCTCATGCTCTCTTCACTCTTTCGGCCTTAGGCGCCAGCCGCCTTAGCCCAGGTGCAGGCCGCAGTCGCGGCACTTGCCCTTCTTCAGGGGTTTATCGCAACCGCAGGCAGGGCAGGCCGGCTGCTCGTCTTCGTCCAATTCTCCATCTTCTTGGTCGGAATCGTGGTCGGTCTCTTGGTCGGAGTCGTCGAATTCGTCGGAGTCCGAGAGGCCCACCTCCCTGATCAGCCCCTCGCGGCGGGCGTCCCCCACCCAGTCCTGATTGAGCGCCTCCTGGGCACGCTCGACGTCCTCCTTGCGCACCACCACCTGCAAGATGCGGACGTGGCCCGCCTCGCCGACGATGTCCTCGGACTCGTGGATGGCCGCGGGGATCCTTTGCGCCACGAGCTGCGCCTGGGTCTCAAGGCACCCCGCTGTGGACCCCCGAACGATGGCCACCAGGTCCTCCTCGGCCATGGAGGCGATGACCTCCTCGTCGGTCATCATCTCCGGGAGGTCCGCCTCGTCCACCAGATCCACATCGCAGGTGGGGCAGTGGTCAAAGCCCTTGCGGTACTCAGCACGACATTCGGGACAAACGGCCATGGGCCACCTCAGGAGCGGTTGTTCCGCGGGACAATACCCGACCGGACGGACGCCTGCCAAAAGCTTTCTAGAAGCTTTCTAGGAGCCTTTTGGGAACTTATCCAAACGCCGCATGGGAAAAAACCGCTTCCAAGCGGGTACACAAGTGCGCCCAAAGACTACATTGTGTACTCATGTAGGACGTTGTGTGCAAATTTTCCTTGACGCGATGGGTCGTGTTGGGCTAAAAAAACTTCACTCATCAACAAGTTGGCTAAAACTTAAGGAGCCAGATCTATGTCAAAAAAGCTGATTTCCTTGGTAGGCATTCTCACGATGCTTGCATTCGCGGCGTGCCAGGACAGCAATAACAACGATATTGATGAAGAGGGAAAGCCGGAAGACGAGGGTAAGGTCGTCGACGGAAAGACCGACGCCTGGAATCAGACCAATAATCCCGAGCGCTTCCGCCTCGACCTCAACTACAACTACGACGAACTCAAAGTATACTCCGAAGGCTGGGCCGCACAGACCCCTTGGCCCTCGGACTACTGGAGCTACTACGAGGACTCCACCAACGTCCGGTACCACGGTACCAACGTGCTCTCCCCGGTGGAGAAATTCGACCGCGCGTTCAACGATTGGACGCCCAGCATGGGTTTCGATGAGTTCCTGTCAAGCGCGGACTACCTGCCCATGGACGTCCGTGTGGACTGTGGCATCTCCGAAGACTCCACCATGCTCGACACCCACGACGCCTACTATGACGAGCTGGGCCCCGCCGCCACGTGGCAGCACCGCAACAAGGGCAACTACCGCGCCCGCAACGGCGTCGATGATGACAACGACGACATCATCGACGACTGCGGCGGCGACGACTATGACGGCATCGAGACCTGGTGGGGCCTGTGCCACGCCTGGGTACCTGCCGCCATCCTCGAGCCCGAGCCCCAGCGGGACGTCACCGTCAACGGCGTGACCTTCACCGTCTCGGACATCAAGGCGCTGCTCATCACCATGTACGACCGCAACTCCTCGCTGATGATCGGCGGCCGTTGCAACGAGAAGGAGATCGAGCGGGACGAGGTGACCGGCGAGGTACTCCTCGACCAGTGCGACGACACCAACGCCGGTACCTGGCACGTGGTGGCCGTGAACATGCTCGGCATCATGAAGCGCGCCTTTGCCGAGGACCGCACCGCCGGCTATCAGGTCTGGAACCAGCCCGTGCGCGGCTTCGTGATCAACGAGCAGACCGAGGTCAACGAAAATGACGCCCTCGAGCTGCTGGACCGCACCACGGACGCGTCCTACATCAGTCAGTTCGACAGCCCCGAGGCCGTGCGTTGGATCTACGTGGACATGCACAGCCACTACGTCACCGAGTCCTCCAACACCACCGAGGGCCCGCTCACTCCCCAAATCGAGACCTATACCCGGCGGGACCACTACGAGTACATCCTCGAGCTCAACGCCGACGGCGACATCGTGGGCGGCGAGTGGCTCCCGAATTACTACAACGCGCACCCGGACTTCCTCTGGCTGCCCATCCGGCAGCGCAGCGGCAACCCGTCCATCTCCTTCGCCAAGGTCAAGCACCTGCTCGACCTGTCGACCAAGACCGACGAGCCGACGCCCGACGACACCGTGACGTCCTACGAGAACACCACAGCGCTCCCCATCCCGGACAACAGTCCGGACGGCGTATCTAACACCATCACCGTATCCGATGACATCCCCATCGGCTCCCTGAAAGTGGAGCTCAACGTAGAGCACACCTACATGGGCGACCTGATCATCACCCTCTCCAAGGGCGACACGACGGTGACGCTCCACAACCGTCAGGGCGGCGGGACCGACAACCTGAACGACACCATCAGCGTGACGGAATTCGACGGAACCTCGGCCCAGGGCGAGTGGACGCTTCACGTCTCGGACAACGCCGGCCAGGACCTGGGCCAGGTGACCTCCTGGACCCTGCACATGGCCGGTTCAGACCTGCCCCTGTCCGACACCCGAAAGTGGTCCGAGGAGCTGCGGACGGACATCCCCGACAACGACGCCGAAGGCATCGTGCGTACGCTTTCGGTGGGCGACGACGGGACCATCAAGAGTGTCAAAGTGACCGTGGACATCACGCACCCCTACATCGGCGATCTCATCGTGACGCTCCGCAAGGAGGCCAACGAGCAGGTGCTGCACTCCCGGGAGGGCGGCTCGGCCAACGACATCCAGAAGACCTTCACCCTGGACTCCTTCACCGGCGCCCCCGTGGCCGGCGACTGGGAGCTCATCATCACCGACGGCGCCGGCAGGGACGTAGGCCATCTGAATAGCTGGACCATCGAAGCCGAGCTCTAGACTCTCCCCTCCCCGCAAACAGGTGGAGCCCTGACTCCATCTGAGCTATCTTCTCCACATGACAGCGACGAACAAGACACCGCGGAGGGTTCGGGCGCAGCTCTGTCCCAGGGCCCTGTGCGCTAGCTTGGCCTTGGCCCTGGCCTTTGGCGCCGGGGGCTGCACCCTGATCTCCGTGGCCACCATGGTGGGCAAAAAATTCGTTCCCGGTCTGGCCAAGGGCAGCAGAACGCAGCTCAAGCGCCACTCGAGCCGGCGATTGACCTGGTATTGGGACGGATTCACGGATGCGGAGATAGAGACCGCCGTGAAGGGGAACCCGGCCATGAGCGGTCGCAAGGGCCAAAGCAACAGTAAGAGCAAGAGTAAGAGCGCCCGGAAAAAGAAGCGCAAGAGTCCCGGCGTGAGCCTCGTGAAGTTCCGGGCCAAGGGCGACCGGGCCCTGCTCGTGGCCCGCCGGGGCAAGATGAGATTCCGCTTCAACTGCGTACGCGAAAACGGCCGGTGGAAGGTGGACGAAGTCACCTTCCCCAACAAGGGAAAGCAGACCCGGCTCACCCGCCTGCTCAAGCTGCTGCTGGCCGCCAAGGCGATCCAGGCCGGCATGGAGTCCGGCTCCCGCTACCTGCTGGTGAACATCTCCACGCCCCGCCTACGGCGGCTGGTCTGGGATCGCCTGAGCGACGCGGAGTTGGAGGCGCTGACCGCCTCGGCCACCTCCTCGGCCAAAGGAGCGAAGAAGCGAAACAAAAAACGTCGCGGCCCGACCATCGGCACGAAGTTCCTCAAGGACCGCGCCGTGGTCTCCCTGTCGGGCTCGGCCCTGCCGGCGAAGCTGGTGCTCCTGGAGAGGGGCGGCCAGTACTGGGTGGACGAAGTGCGCCTCAAGCTGGGGGGCGAGTGGCACAACCTCGCCGCGCTGGCGGGGTACCTGCAGCCGTCCCTCGGGCTGCTGCGTTGGGTTCACAACCACCTCGTCGTACCCCGATCGGACGATGCCCCCTCCGCCTCCATCCTGGCCGCGCTCATCGCCCGCATGCGCGGCGCCCTGTCGACTTCCCTGTGGACACGCACCTTTGCGTGGCTCACGCCGGCCGACCTCCAGCTACTTCCCTGGAAGTCCATCCGCAAGGCGTTGCAGTCGCGACGGAGTACGCCTGGCAAAAAGCCACCGCAGGTCACGTCGGGCCCCGCCCTGGGGCCCAAGTCCATCACGCGATTCCATAGGCAGGGCAACCGACTCGACGTAACCGCGAAGCTGCCCGGCCTCATCCTGGATCTCACCATGGTGCGGCAGAGCGGGAGCTGGCGGGTTCAATCGGCGCGCATGACGCGCAAGGGTCAGACTCTGCAGTTTGCGGATCTGCTGGAGTCCCTGGCTCCCATGGTGCGGCTGGCTGCCCGGGCGGGCAAATTGGCGCCGGTGATCCTGTCGGGGGGCCACCAGAGCAACGAGGCCTTGGCCAACCTCATGCGGGCCATACGGCAGGCCTCCTCGAAGGATCTCAATCGACGCCTCTGGTCGCGGATCCCGATGACGATGCTGCGCCACGTTCCACTCCATGTGCTCCCCGCAGCGCTTCGGGGACTGATCCCCACCGCAAGCGCGGCCAACGCGAGCGGCACCAAGGCCCCAAATTCGCCCACGCTACCCAACGTGACGTTGGTGAAGACTGTGCAGACCCATAAGCGACTGACCTTGACGCTGCAGGTGGGCAAGGGGCGGGTGACGGTGGTGCTTCTGCGGGAGTCCACCGGCTGGAAGCTCGATGATGTCCTCACGCCCGTGGCCGGCAAGCGACGGTCCATGAAGCTGGTGCTGGGCATGATGGCGCCCGCCGCCGCCCTGGCCCACTCGGTCCTCTCCGGCAAGGGGGCGCCCCTGCGGGAGGCGGTGACGCCGAAGATCCGCCGCACGGTGATCGATCCGCTGCTGCGCATCCTGGGCCCTCGGTTCGGCTCGCTCATGCGCTCCCTGCGCACCCAAACCTTCGGGCTGCCTGACAAGGCCACGGCAAAGCGCGCCCCCACCCCCGGACCGAAAACCCCAGGGAACTCCGCCGCCACGCAACCCGCCGCTAGTTCCAAGGTGCAGTTCAAATCGCTCACCTTCAACAAGGTCAAGAGGCGGGCCGTGATCGCCCTGACGCTCGGCCCCATGGCGCCGCTGAAGATCATCCTGACACGCGATGCGGCGCAGGTGTGGCGTATCGCCGATCTCGAGTTCCCACTGGGAGGGAAAAACCTCTCCCTGATCCGCACGGGTCCGGTGATCGTACCGCTGTTTGGCTTCGGTATCTCCCTTGTCACCAGCTACCTGCCGGGCATCCGCCGGGCCTGCTCCAAGTCCTTCAACCGTGCAGTGTGGCGACGCCTGACCCGCGCCAAGTTTCGCAAGCTCCTACGACAGTTCATGCCCAAGTCCCAAGGCACAGCCCGCCGACGCCCCAGTCGAACCGCGGCGGCGAAAAAGAACGCGAACACCAGTACGCTGCCGCGTCTGCTCGTCCTTCGAATTAAGGACACCGGCCGGTGGCACTGGGCCGAGGTGGAGCTCAAGATCGGCGGCCGTCGTATCCGGGTCTCCCTGGTGGGAGCCAAGGGCCGATGGAAGGTCCACGACCTTCACATCACCCTCAAGGGACAGCTACTCTCCCTCAAGTCCGTCGCAGCCATCCTGCTGTAGCTCCCTCCCCAAAATCCAACCCAGGTGTCTCACGAGACAGCAATGTGAGACACTCTCTTGGCGAACGTCCCCCCTCCGAGAGACATCCAACACTAAGAAACCCCTGTGATTACGCCCCGTAAACATCTGCGTGCACCTGGCACATCGGTTGCAATAGATACGCGCGTACTCTATTCACGCGGAGATACCGATGGCTGAAAGCAAAACAATTCGCCGTTACAATGGCCCCAAACCCGTAGTGCAACCCTACAGCTATCTGGGTTGCCCCGAGACCGTGTCCCGAGGACCCTGGTGCTACCGGACCTGCAAGCCCATCAATGGATTGGGCACCTGTGGTCGGGTGGCTCCCCACGCAATAAAGAGCCGCGTCCAGCGCGCCATCGCCCGGTCCAGAGCCGAGGACCCCGTGGACCCGACACTTCCACGAATAGCCATTGGCGACTGAAGACCCGACCAAACTGACAGCCCCTAGCGGCGCCGGCTCGGTCTCTTCTTCTTCTGCGTCTTCTTCTTCGGGCGTGGCTCCCAGGCACGGAGCGCATAGCGGCCACGGACGCGGACGACGCCACCCTTTTGGAGCTTCGTCGGGCGAACGGAGAAGAAGCCGGCGGGCAGCCGCGGCCCCAGCCAGTCAAAGACGAAACGCGCATCCGCCATGCTTAGATTCGGACATCCGTGGCTGAGACGACTGCCGAAGCCGTCGTGCCAGTACGCGCCATGGAATCCGAAATCCCCCTTGAAAAAGACCACGTAGGGGATGGCCTCGAGGTAGAAGGGATCAGCGCCGTAGCGCTGGTGCATGTCCTTGTACACGAGCTTCCGCTCCACCCGAAACACCCCGGCGGGGGTGTTGATCCCCAGACTGGTCAGCATCACGCGCACGGGCTTGTTCCCACGCATGGCCAAGACGATACGCTCCGCCAGATCCACGTCCACCCACTGCTGTCGGGGACCGATGCCAGACGGAGGCGCGGGTGGCCGAATGGCCAGGGCCACGTCCAGGCGCCGCACCACCGCGCCGCCTGTGAGCACCACCACCGCCTGCCCGCCCACCTGTCGGGTCCGCTTCACGGCCCGGGCCGCGTACCGCGCGACCCGGGCCCCCGTGGGCTGAAGCCGACCGCCTACGATCTTGAACAGGGGAGCCGAACGGATGGCGATGGCGAGGGGGAGATCCCTGGCCCGCCGGAGCGCGATCCCCACCAGGGAGGTCCGTCGATACATCTTCACCAGGGACGCGTCCACGAGCCCACCGCCGCCCGAGACGAGATACGTCCGGCGGCGCAGCAAGATCCGAGAGTGCGCTTCAAAGCCGATGGTCCCCCGCAACCGCAGCGACCGCCCCCGGGCCAGGGCCGGCAGACTACGGTAGAAGGCGAGGCGTTTGTAGCGGCCGGTACGCACGCCGAAGAAGGGACCTGGCCGCCAGGTCGTCTCCAGCCGCCGCAAGGCCGTTGGTTTGGACTGCCGGGGCAACAGCCAGCCCGAGCAGGCCCAGGCCTCCGGCCCGAGCTTGTACCAGGGGTGCTTGCAGCCCGCGCCCGGAGACCGCACGGCGTGTACGGGGAATCGCCCCGCTTTCGTGATATAGCCCCGGATCGGCGCCGCAGCGAAGGGCTGCACGCGAACACGGATCTGGCCCTTGTACACCTCCACCGATGGCGGAAGGCGGGGCTTTCGGGAGGTGCGGGGTGTAGGGACACGAGCCGACGCAGTGGTGGACCACAGCGCCAGAATCCCTGCCAACAGGAGCGCCCAGAAAGACGAGACGCTCACCGACGCCTCCGTCTGGGCACACTCCGCACCCGTGGAGCTTTTTTCGGTCCGAGGGATACGGCCCGGGCCGTGGGCGGCGGCAGGGGGGCCGCCGGCCTGACCTGGGACTTGAGCCAGATGGCCACCCGGGGCCGATGCCGGGGCCGCTTGTACTTCACGGGCGCGCGAGGTTTGCGCCGGGCCCGCCGGCGATAGCACCGGTAGCGACGACGCAGCTTGCGAAACTTCCAGCAGGAGTACCAACGATACCAGCGCGCGAAGCCCTTGTCTCCGGGCAGCGGTTGGGTCAGGGTGCGCCCCGCCCACCGCGCCCGCACAAAGGCGGCCCCCACCCGAGCCCCGGAGACGTGCCAGTGGTTCCGGTGCGCAAAGTCCGAGTCGGGCGAGATAATGCGCCGGAATATGTGCGCCTTCTCCAGGGCGCAGGTGATCCGCCGCAGCAGCGCCCCGGACTTGCTCTTGACCCGCCCCACGCAGTTGCCCGGGCCCCCGTAGAACTTCTCCCAGTCCTTGAGGATGATCAGCTTCTTTGAGTCCTTGAAGACCACCTCATTGATGTCGATGGCCATGCCCTGCGGGTGGTGCCCCACGGTACGCCAGCGGCGCCGTGGCGGCGGACGGTAGGTGGACGTGTAGCGCAACTGCACCACGCCAAACCTCTGGAAGATCCTGGCCGCGCGGTACAGCCCCAGGGCAAACTGGCAGTCCACCAGGGGCTTGGACTTGTAGTACATGGACTTGTAGGTGACCCCGAACATGGGCCCCGTGATACGCACGGGCAACCAGATGGACCACTTCTTGGCGGCCATCTTAAACGGAATTCGCAACCGCCGCAGCTCTCGCAAACACGCGTCCTTGCTCAATCCATCGCGCACCCGGGAGGGCTTGAGCCCGCCCTTGACCCCGCTCTTGCCCCCGCCCTTGACCCCGCTGGGCTCCCCCTCGTCCGGCGCGTCAGTGGCCACCTCCACCCCATGGGTAGAGGCCGTCCAGGTGGGCGGCAGGGGCAGCAGCATGGCCACCCGAAGGTGACGTCGCCCTCGCCCACGTCGCCGACTCCGCGCATCAGCCACCGCCGACCACGCAAAGATCCCGAGGACCACCAGGACCGACGGAGCTCCAATCTTCAGACGCATCCTCGACCATGTAGCACAGGAAGGTTCCACCGGCACCCACAAAGGACAACCACCCCAGGGCGATCGCAAAGTCGCGGTTGGCCCGCTTGCTGAGTTTGTCATTGAATGAAGTCTATCTAACCTGGGCCCGCGCGCCGTCGGCGCTCCAGATCCTACCTCACTGCCCGTGGGCCAGCTCAGATAGACTACTGATCATTCCGAGCGAGTCGAAGGCGAGTCGAGGAATCTCTCGATTTGTGTTGGACAGAGAGATCCCTCCACTCGCCGGGCTCGGTCGGGATGACACCTTTGTCCGACTTTGCGACCGCCCTGACGACCACCCGGGTTTCCTTCCCGCCCGAACCTGTCGTATCATCGAGTCCGAAGAAGGAGGCTCAGCCCTTGGAGACTACAATCAAACTGACCACTGATTTCATCAAGTTAGACTCCCTGCTCAAATTGGAAGGGGTGGCGGAGTCCGGAGGGGACGCGAAGCATTTGATCCGGGATGGGTTGGTCACCGTCAACGGTAAGCGGACGACACAACGGGGCAAAAAGATCCGGACCGGTGATGTTGTGGAGGTGCGTGTGGAACCCAGGGTTCGTATCACAGTTCGCGAATCTACGCAGGAAGGGAAGGGCTAGTAAATATCCCCCGGCAAAGCCGGGGGCATTACAATTGTGAGCCGCTCAAAG
>JAOZUO010000176.1:0-8129 GCA_029938605.1 Deltaproteobacteria bacterium
CCGCCTCGAGCTCGAGGTCCGGCTCGAGCTCTTCGAGGTCGTAGCCTGTGCGCTCCGAGACCACCGCCTGCAATCGTGTCAGCACCTGGTCCACCGTGACCATAGTTGTCGCTGTCGGCGTAATGGGCTCTGTTGCGGTCTCCGTCGCCGTCACCGTCGTCTCCGTCGTCGCGGTAGTCGTCTCTTGTTGACTCATGATCTGAGTGTCCTGTCGCTGTTGCTCCCGCTCCTGAGCCAGGGTAAGGGCGTCGTGCAGCGTTTCGTCCTTGGAGCGGTGTGTATCGCGCGCTCGCAGTATCCGATGGTCCCGCACGATGGAGCCCTGGTCCACGCCGCACTGGTCGGCCAAGAAGCCGCGGTAGACGGTTTCGTCCACCCGGGGATCCGCTCCCTCGGGCCTGCGGTAGAGGGTGAGGGCGATCTGGGAGCCGAAGCCCGCCGCCAGGCGTAGCGCGTAGCGCCGCTGCACCGGCCCGCCCTTGTGGAAGGTGAGGTCGTCGAATTCCGGGTCCGGGTCGTTCAGGTTGGCCACGGCGGGCAGGGATTGTGACCAGAGGCCCGCCACCACCGCGGCGTCTTCGATGCCGGCGGCCATGGCATGGCCGGTGTACCCCTTGGTGTTGACCACCAGCACCTCGCCCACGTGCTCGCCGAAGGCGCGTCGGAGGGCGTCCACCTCGGCCTGGGCCGAGCCGCCGCGGGCCGGCGTGTAGGTCTCGTGGGACATGAACACCAGGTCCCGGGCCAGGGTTGCGCGATCAATGCCGAGCTGCTTGGTGACCGTCTCCACGAGCTTGTCCACCTCGGAGGCGATGTGGGTCGGACGCAACCTCAGGGGATGGGATGCGCTGTTGGCCAGGCGAGTGGCGATGATCTCCGCCCGGGGCCGTACGCCCCGCCGCTGGGCTGACTCGGCCGACTCCACCAGGAGCGCCACCGCGCCCATGCCGATGATCATGCCGTTGCGGTTGCGGCCGAAGGGCACGGCGGCCTGGTCGAGCTCCCGCTCGGTGGTGGCCGCCCCCAGGGCCAGGAAGCCGCCGCCAATCCAGGGCAGCAGCGTGGGAGATGTGACATTGTCTGCGCCCACAACCACCACCCGGGAGCAGCGTCCATTGCGGATCCAGTCCTGGGCCATGGCCACCGCTGTGGTGGTGGAGGCGCAGGCCGCGTTCATCAAGGTGTTGGGGCCCAAAGCTCCGAGCACTTCGGCGATGTGGGCGTGTCCGAGCCCAAGGATCTGCAGAAGGGTGTTGCGCGGGAAGGGGGTTGTGTCCCGGTCCCTCTGGGCCAGGTTCAACAGCTTTTCGTAGCCGGCGAAAGCCGAGGCAAAGATCACCCCGGTGTCCTCGCCCAAGGCCGCGGGCAGCCGGAATCCTTCCCCGAGAGTACGCCCGCCCGACACGGCGCGACGCTGCTCTACCAGGGGGAGCCATCCGTCTCGCAGTACCTCGAAGGCTGCCGCCACACCCATTCGGGTGGTGTCGTCCCGGTCCTTGTCCCAGCTCTTTGCCAGCCGGTAGTCCTCCACCAGGTCCAGCGAGCCACCACGTCCCACCCAGGACATGACCTCTTCGGGCCGGTCCACCCGCTCCAGGGTGCCGGTGCCGTCGGCGGATTTCACGACCCGCTCAATGTGCAGATCCACGATGGCCTGCTGGTCCGTAGCGTCGAGCTGGTCGAGCAGGTTCTTGCCGGCGAGCAGCCCCTCTAGGTGGTTGTCATCGAAGAGCCGCTCTCCTCCGGGGAGCCCGGCCGCAACGCCGGTGATCCATACGGGAGTCTCGGACGGGGCGACAGGCGCCGGGGTGGCGACCTCCGGGATCTGGGAAGCGTCGGGTGCGTCAGTCTGCGCTTTCGCGCTCTGTGACCCTCGACCCAGGCTGTCTGCCGAAGTGGCGAGCCGGGTGGCGCCCACGGTCTGGCCGTCGGCGCTGAGCAGGGCCAGGGCCTCCACGAGGCTCCGGGGGCCGCCTTTTTTCGGGTGGTTGGTGTGGATGGAGCGGTGGGGCCGCTTGGACAGGATGTCCCGGGCAAAGGCGGCCAGGGCTTTCTTGGGGCCGATCTCCACGAAGGTGCGTACACCCCGCTTGTACATGTTCTCGACGATGCCGATCCACTCCACCGGCGAGGCCACCTGGCGCGCCAGCAGGTCCAGCACTTCCTTCTCCCCGGTGGGGTAGAGGTTCGCCGTGACGTTGCTGTAGATGGGACGGCGGGCGGGACGGATCCCCTCCCGCTGTAGCACCTCCCGCAGGGGTGCGCTCGCCGCGGACACCACCCGGGAGTGGAAGGCGTGGGACACCGGGATCTGCATGGACCGCAGGCCGGCGGACTCGAAGGAGGCCATGGCCTCCTGTACCGCGTCGCTGGCGCCCGCGATGACCGTCTGGGTGGGGCAGTTCTTGTTGGCGGCGACCACGTAGCCGTCCACCTTCTCCAGCAGCTCCTCCACCTGGTCGGCGGAGGCTGCCACCACGGCCATCTGGCCCGGGTCGTTGCCCTCGGGCACCGCGCCGGTCATCTCCTGGCCCCGGGCGGCCACGATGCGTAGGGCGCGGTCCATGGGCATCACGCCAGCCGCGACGCAGGCCGCGTACTCGCCCAGGGAGTGACCCGCCACCACGTCCGGGGTGAGTCCCAGGTCGGCGAAGACCCGGAGCAGCGCCACGTCCGTGGCGAGCACCGCGGGCTGGGTTACGGCGGTCTGCTGTAGGGCCATGGCCGCGGCCGAAGCGGGGGTCTCGTCGGCCAGGGATGTTTTTCCGAAGAGATAGTCGGTCAGCGGGCGGCCCAGGATCGGGGTCATCACCGCGTCGGCCTCCGCGAGGGTCGCGCCCACGGAGGGCATCGTGTCGAGGAGATCATCGAGCATGCCCACGTACTGGCTGCCCTGGCCCGGGAAGACGAAGGCCATCTCCGGCGCCGGCCCTTCCCCGAGGTGGGTGCCGCCCCCGGCCAGCTTGAGCGTGCCCTTGCCCGTCTCCAGCAGGCGGATGAACTGATCGATTCGTTCGGTCAGCTCTGTTGTGTCCTTGGCGGTGATGGCCGCTCGAACGGCGTCACGATAGATGGGCTGTCCCCAGCGGATGGTCAGGGATTCGAAGGATTCGCCCTGCGCAACCTGGTCCCGCAGGATGGAGAGCTGTTGGGCCAGTGCTTCCCGCGACGGGGCGCCGAGGCGGAACAGACCCACGTCGGGGAGCGCCACGGCAGCGGCGATCTCTCGGGCGTAGTCGGACTTGTCAGACCCGGTCGAGGCCGGTGTGTCCATCGTGGTCGCGGCGGATCTTGCGGCCGCCAAGGGGGCGTCGGCCCGGTACTCTTCGAGCACCACGTGGAAGTTGGTGCCGCCGAAGCCGAAGGCGCTGACGCCGGCCCGCCGGGGGATCCCCTTGGGTGGGTTCCAGTCCTCGAGCTCGGTCTGGACCTTCACAGGTATGTTCTCTCCCTGGAGGGCCTTGATGGGGGTTTTGAAGCCCGCCGTAGGCGGCAGCACTCCCTGCTCCAGGGCCAGCACCGCCTTGACCAGGCTTGCCGCGCCGGCCGCGCTCTTGAGGTGTCCGATGTTGGACTTCACCGAGCTCAGGGCCACCGGCCCTCCGGGCAGCGTTGTTCCGTCCAGTAGCTGGCACAGGGTCTCCACCTCGGTGGCGTCTCCCACCTGGGTGGAGGTGCCGTGGGCTTCGATGAGGCCCATGGTCTCCGGCGCCACGTCGGCGTCAGCATAGGCGCGCCGCAGCGCCAGAAGCTGGCCCCCGGAGCTCGGGGCCGTGAGGCCCTTGGCGCCGCCGTCGGAGCTGCCGCCCACGCCTCGGATCACCGCGCGGATTCGGTCGCCGTCCGCCACTGCGTCCTGGAGTCGCTTGAGGATCAGCACGCCGCCGCCCTCGCCCATGACGAAGCCGTCCGCTCTCTCGTCAAAGGGCGAGCTGCCCCGGGCCGACAGGGTGAAGGTCTTGCAGAACTTCACATAGCCGCTGGCGCACATGTTGCGGTCCACGCCACCGGTGATGGCGAGGTCGCACTCGTTATTGCGTAGGGCACCCACCGCGGCCGACAGCGCCGCCAGGGACGAAGCGCAGGCCGCGTCCACGGTGTAGTTGGGGCCCGTGAGACGGTAGGCCGCGGCCACCCGACCGGCCACCACGTTCGAAAGCTCTCCGGCCATGGTGTCTTCGTTGATGGTGGGGTGCGTGGAGTCGAGCCGCTCCTGTAGCTCCGCCAGTACCTGATCCTGAGCAGTCTTGGACAGGTTACCGAACCCGGCCGCCTCCCGCAGATACTTCTCGAAGATCTTGAAGGTCATGCGGGCCGCTGTGGTCTCCCGCAGGTCGCCGCCGATGGCGTTGCCCAGGATCACGGCGCAGCGTTCCCGGGGAAGCCGATCCGCGGTGAGCCCGGCGTCGGCCAGGGCCGCATCGGTGACGTCCAGGGCGAGCAATTGGGTGTCGTCCACGGACTTGGCCACCATGGGCGGGATCCGCCACTTTCGGAGCGGGGGCTTGAAGGAGTCCAGGAAACCGCCGATACGACTGTAGGTCTTGTCTGGCACCTTGGGATCGGGATCCCAGTACATCGCGGGGTCCCAGCGGTCAGTTGGGACGTCGGTAATGGAGCAGACTTTGTCGCAAATGTTTTGGAAAAAGGTCTGCGCGTCAGGTGCGCCCGGCATGCGGGCACCTACGCCAATGACGGCGATGAACTGGCTGTCTTTCTGACTCATCTTCATTCCTCGTGCTCGATCGTTTCGCTCGGTCAGTATCTGTAGTCGTTTCGCGTAGTCGGTGCGTGTAGTTGGTGCGTGGTGTTGCTTCGTTCAGTCCACCGTCCGGGGTGGGTCGGCGAGGAGATCTTCGGTGGGCAGCCGGGCGGCCAGCTGGTCCATATCTTTTATCGCGCCCTGCATTCGGCCCAGCAGTCGGCCCGGGTGCAGGGCGCCGTCCAGGTTGGCGATGGCCTCGGGGTCCAGGGTGTTGGTGCCGGCCAGCACCCCAAAGATCACGTTGGCTACCACGCCGCACGCTTCGGCTGCCTGGACACGCGCCATGGCGGCAATGTCAGTGGGCCAACCCTCGGGAGTGGTCTCGGGCAGTTGGTCGGCGGGCGCCTGCCATCGGGCGGCCTTGCGACAGAAGGCCGCGGCGGTCTCCAGGGAGGCCACGGCCCGGGCAATCTCGAAGATCACGTGCTGCTGCCGGCCCAGACGCGCCTTGCGCGCGTGGGCGACCATGGCGACCATGGCCAGGGCGGGACCCTCCAGGCGGGTGGCGCCCACGCCCGGGGACTGTTCCCCCAGCGTCTTCATCTCCAAGGCCAGATCCTCGTAGAGCTTGCCCCGGCTGATGAGCATCTTGCTCCAGCGACCGCGACCGGCCACCTCCTGGTTGATTTCGCTGGTCCCTTCGTAGATCGTTGTGATCCGCACATCCCGGCGGATCTTCTCCACGTGGTACTCTCGGATGTAGCCGTAGCCGCCATGGACCTGAACCGCCGCGTCCGCCGCCTGACAGCCCGTCTCGGTGGCGAAGAGCTTGGCGATGGAACCCTCTACCTGTACCTCTTCTTCGCCGGCGTCGATGCGGCAGGCGATCTCCTGCACGTAGGCCCGGGCGGCTTGCAGTCGCGTCACGTGGGGCAGAATCAGCTTGTGGGTGAGCCCCTGCTTGCTCACCAGGTTCGTATCGAACTGCACCCGCTCCCGAGCGTATTCGATGGCCCTGCGCTGGGCGTCCACACCGGCCCCGAGACCAAAGGCGGCCACCATGAGTCGGGTGTATCCGAAGACCTTGGCCGCCTGGGCCAGGCCCTGGCCTTCCACCTCGCCCACCAGGTGATCTGCCGGCAGGAGTACGTCCTCGAGCATCACCTCGGCGGTGTCTGAGGCGCGGATGCCGTGTTTTTCCTCCTTGCGGCCGGGGGTCAGCCCGGGCGTGCCCTTCTCCACCACGAAGAAGCTGGGGCCGCCGGGTGCGTTGGCGAGGACCGTGTACAGGTCGGCCACTGAGCCGTTGGTGATGAAACACTTCTGGCCGTTGAGCCGGTAGGCCGGCTTCCCGTCGAGGGTGGTGGGCTCGGCGCGGCTGCGAATGGCCGCCACATTGCTGCCCGCGCCGGGCTCGGTGACACCGTAGGCCACCAGCAGTCCCTCGTCGGCGATGCGGGTAAGCCAGCGCTTCCGCTGCGCGGCCGTGGCGCCCACGAGGATTGGGTCGGTGCCCAGGGCCGTGGCGAGCACCGAGGTGGCCACGCCGAGATCCAGTGCGGCCAGGGCCTCGGATACGGTGCAGATGTCCAGGGCGCCGGCGTCCATTCCGCCCACCTCATCGGGCAGAAACAGCAGATGCAGGCCGATCTCAGGTCCGAAGAGCTGTCGTATGAGGTCCTCGGGGCAGTGATCCTCGGCGTCAAATTTCAGGAGCAACTCATCGGGCAGCTCGCGTCGGCCGAACTCCTTGAGGCTCTCGAGCACCAGCGACCGGGTCTCGTAGTCGAGTCCGGCGCCCCTTGTGGCGGGCGTAGGCTGGGTGGCGTTGGTGGCGACCATGGATCATCTCCTAATACGGATGGTGGAATTGACGCCCGGGAGTCGGACGCGCCGAGGAAGCGACATAAGC
This sequence comes from Deltaproteobacteria bacterium, assembly GCA_029938605.1. GTDB lineage: Bacteria > Myxococcota_A > Polyangia > HGW-17 > JAJRWW01 > JAJRWW01. Next base: position 6,618 of record JAOZUO010000176.1, read on the forward strand.
AGGATACGTGCCACACGAAATACCACTGATCCGATCGGGCGCCAGTAGGTGCCGGTGTAAGTGGATGTGTGAGCAAATCCAACCCTCTGGCAGCGCACCTGAAGAAAAACCCGGTAAATTGGTCCGACCAATGACGCGCTGCGCTGCCTCACGAGGTACGCACCTCCTGCCTCGCGAGGTACGCACCCCCTGCCTCGGATGGTACGCACCTATAGTTCGCGGGGTTCGTACCTCAGTCTCGCGGGGAGTAGGTCTTGGTCTCGCGAGACTATTTCCGGTCGCGGAGGGCCATGGCGGCTATCACGGCGCCCAGGGCGGGAAGGGCGGCCGCGGCGAGGTAGGTGTTGTCGGCGCCCAGCCCGACCCATGTGTAGCCGGCGGCCAGGCTCCCCAGGGCACCTCCCAACCCGTGAGAGATGGCTGCGTACAGTGCCTGGCCCCGGGCCTGGAGCGGCCCGGTGAATCGTCGGTGGATGACGTGGATGTTGACCGCGTGGAACAGCCCGAAGCTGAAGGCGTGTAGGGTCTGGGCGAGGAGCAGCACCCCAAGGTGCCGCACGAACAGGGCGATGAGTGTCCACCGCACCGCGGTCATGGCGAGGCTCACCACCATGAGTGACCGGGCGGAGAAGCGCTGGAGCAGCCGGCCCGTTACCAGAAACATGCCCACCTCGGCCAGGACGCCCAGGCCCCACAGGGGGCCGATCTGGCTCTTGGAGTAGCCGTTGTTCTCGAGGTGGATCGTGATGAACGTGTAGTAGGGGCCGTGGCTGGCCACCATGAGCACCGACACCACGAAGAGGCCCAGCACGTCGGGACGCAGCAGGACCTGCATCAGGCGTGGGGACTGGCCGGTGGAGGGGCGACCCGGGTGGCCGGGGATGGCCAGGCTGAGCAGGGCGACGGCCACGAAGATGCCGAGCACCACCGGCGGAAGCATGGACTCGCCGTACTGCTGTAGCAGGGCACCCAAGGCTACCACGCCCACGATGAACCCGATGCTGCCCCACACCCGTAGTCGGCCATATCGCTCGGCCTGTCGGCCCAGGTGGTTCAGGACGGTTGCCTCGTAGGGAGGCAGGGTGGCCGCCCGGCAGAAGCTGAACAGTCCTGACACCAGGGCCAGCCAGGCGTAGCTCTGGCCACCGAAAACTCCAGCGAAGGCCACGCAGCTCCCCAGGGTGGTGAGTCGCACCAGCACCATGCGCCGGCCGTACCGATCCGAGAGCCAGCCCGCCAGTAGGGGCGCCGCGATCCGCGTCGCCATGAACACCGCCACCAGCTCGCCGATCTCCACCGGCGAAAACCCCAGGTACTTGAGATAGGGCCCCCAGTAGGGCACCAGGGCCCCCAGGGCGGTGAAGTACAGCAGGTAGAAGGCCGCGAGGCGAAATGTGGGAGTGGACATTGTGGGGGGTGTGGATCCGTCTGCGGATCCACCGTCACGCGGTACAGCCATGGAGGGGCGGAGCTTACCCGATGCCGCCGAGCCAAGTAAAGCCCCGGCGAGAT
>JAOZUO010000176.1:8229-16109 GCA_029938605.1 Deltaproteobacteria bacterium
CGGGCCCTTTGGGTTCGCGGGGCTTGAACCCGGGCGTCCACATGCTACTGTGGCGGCCACGCGGGCCCTGTGGGTCCGAAGGAGGCGTCCGCATGTATGTCGTACTAGTGAGCCCGCTTGGGCACGTGGTGGTTCGTCCCGACGAGGATCCCGCTCTGGGTTTGGAGTTCGTCGAGATGGTGCAGCAGTCTATTTCCCAGGAGGTGGGTGCGCCCGTGACCTGGGAGGAGTCCGCCGAGATGGAAGACATCCTGGACGCCGACGAGCTGGATCCTTTCTGCTGGCACGGGTTGCGAGTCGTGGCCCTGCAATTGGAGCAGGAGGGCAGCCTGGACAAGTTTGATCCGGGGGAGGAGCCCTGGGATCACCCGCTGTTCGATGAGGCGGAGCAGCGCGGCGGTTCGCAGAAGTTTCCGCAGGTGGTACATGGTGAGGCGGAGCTGGTGGCCTACGCGCCGGTGGAGTTGGCCGACTGCTTCCGGCTGACGCCGGCCGCTGATCCCGACGGTCCGGAAGACGAGAATGGGGACGAGGATGCGGGCGAGGAGGGAGATGTGGCCGTGGGATCGTTGCCCGCGCTGCGACGGGAGCTGAAGATCCTCGGCGAGGCATTGGGGCTGCCCGAGACGCCGGAGATCTCCGAGGATCTGGTGCCCGATGAGAGCGAAGATCCCCTGGTGGAGGCGCGCATGGGCTGCGCGATCCTCGCCGTTCGGGCCGCCGAGGCCGCCGAACGGTCCCTGCCCTTGATCATCGCCTGGGACGAGTCCGACGAGCCCGACGAGTAGCGTACCCAATCATCAGGAGCCAGAACGCCAGGAGGGGAGCGGGGAGCGTGTCGGTGCCCGAGGCGCGGCAGCCGCAGCCCTTGCCGTCGGTGGGGGTGGCGTCCTCGGTGGCGCCGTCGGTGGACACGCCGCCGTCCAGCAGCTCGCCGCCGCCCTCGATGTAGGTCACCGTGCGGCCGATGGTCACGTCGCGATGGGTCTCGATGTAGGGCGGCCAGTTTGGCCAGACGATCTGCACGGTATCGGCCACCGAGGCGTCGCCGAGGCCGAAGTGCAGGGTCAGCCCGTTTTGGGTGGTGGTGCCCTTGCCGCCCTCCACCTGGCGCATGTAGGTGTGTCCGCCGGCGGTCACCAGGACCCGGGCTCCGATGGAGGCGCGGTTGGACAGGGTGCCCATGAGTCGGACCTTGAGCCAGGTCCCGGTGGACGCGAGGTCGTTTCGGTACAGCCGCCGGGAGATGAGATCCAGGTCCCCGTCGTCGTCGATGTCGGCCCAGGCCGCGCCCCAGCCGTTGTCCACCTGGGCGCCGGCGTTGTAGGTTTCGTCCACGAAGGTCAGATCCCCCTGGTGATGGTACAAAAACGAGCGGTAGCCCACGTAGACGCCCGTCACGAACAGATCCATGAAGCCGTCGTTGTCGAAGTCCCCCAGGGCGGTGTCGCTGTGGGTCTCGTAGTACCGGATGCCGGACACCTCGCGGATGTCGGTGAAGGTGTAGTCCGGGGCGCCGCCGTTGATGTAGAGCATGGACTTGTCCGAAAAGTCGATGAAGCGCGGGTGGGCCAGGTTGGCGGTGAACAGATCCCAGTCCCCGTCGTTGTCAAAGTCCGCCCACTGGGAGCCGATGGTGTGACCGTAGGCGCCGGAGATGGGAACGCCGATGACGCCGGCTTCATCCGAGTGGCTTTCGAACCTACCGTAGCCCCGGTTGCGGAACAGAAAGTTGGGGTGTAGTCGATAATTGGAAACGAAGATGTCGATCCACCCGTCGTCGTCGTAGTCGGCCCAGTTCACGCCCCGACCGCACTGGGGGGGAACGTCGTGAATGCCCGCCAGCTCGGAGATGTCCAGGAAGGTGCCGTCGCCCTGGTTTTCCCACAGGCGATCTGGAGTGCCCACCGCGCGTGCGTCGTTGACCCAGGCAGGAGGGGTCTCGTAGTTGGCCACGTACAGGTCCACATGGCCGTCGCCGTTCGCGTCGCCCCAGGCCGCGCCCTCGGTGGGCAAAAAGTCGTAGGGCTGTCCGGCCTCCTCGGACACGTCGGTGAAGGTGCCGTCGCCGTTGTTGCGCCACAGCAGGTCGTGGCTCGGGGCCGGCTCGGTGGCGGCGGGTACGCAGTGGTCGTCTACACAGGTGTCGTCGGCGTTTGGGCAGTCGGCAACATCCGTACACTCGGTGCGGTGGCGGCAGCGCCCCTCTACGCAGGTGTAGTTGGCCGCCGGGCAGCCCGACGGCGTCGTGCACAGGGGTAGGTAGTTCGACACCGTGGCGTAGAAGTCCAGGTGGCCGTCGTTGTCGTAGTCGGCCCAGACGCCGCCGCTGGTGGGCGTGTCGCCGATACCCGCGGTGGCCGTCACCTCGGTGAAGGTGGAGTCGCCGCTGTTGGCAAACAGCCGGTTGCCGTTGACCAGCAGGTCCTCGTCCCCATCGTTGTCGTAGTCGCCCCAGGCCATGCGGCTCAGGTTCACGTTCGAGGCGCCCAACGAATCGGTGATGTCGGTGAACCAGGGAACATCCACCACGTCGTGGTACTCCACCACGGCGCGCACCAGGGCGTCGGCCGCCAGGTCCGGATCGTCCGCGGCCCCCACGAAGAACCAGTCGCCGTCGATGCGCACCAGGCTACGGTGGTCCTCAGAGCCCGTGCCATCCCAGGCCAGCAAGGTAGACGCGTCGGTGACCACGTGGCCCACATAGAAGTTTTCCATCGGCGGGATCTCGAGGCCGTCGGCGGTGAGATCGATCTCCGTCCAGTCCCCTGCCGTGGGCGTGACGATCCCGATCCAGAGGACGTTTTCCGTGTCCGGCGCGTTGCCGCCGTTGTCTCCCCACACCACCACGGTGGCGTCGCCCTGGGCGGCTTGGAAGGTGAGTCGTAGCGTCAGCAGGGTGGCCGGGTGCTCCGCCGTGAAGCGCACCACCTCGACGTCCCCGGACGACAGTGTCACCGCTCCCGAGCTCACCCCATCGTCATAGCTGAGCTCCTCTACCTGGGCTTGCGCTGCCGACGCGCCGGAGACAAGTCCGCACAAGAAAACCATGGCGAAAAGAACCCTCGGCATGAGGCACCTCAATGCAAATTCGTAGCAAACCGCCGTAGCGGACGCCATCATACCATGGGGAACGGTTGAGAGCTCAGCGTGGGCGCGGGGTCGGCCGGGCGGTCATGGGACGCATGACGGGCGCGACGGTTTTGACGCCCATGGCGGGCGCGGCGGTTTTGGCACCCATGGCGGGCGCGGCGGTTTTGGCGTCCATGGTGGGTGCGGGGGCGTTCATGGCCGGCGCGGGGGCGTCCATGCCGGCGGGAACCACGCCGGCGTCCGATCCTGAGACGGGCGCGGGTCGTGGTGGCGCGATGGGGAAGACCGCCCGACCCTTGGGGTCGGGCCGTTTGGGTCCCACCACCCGCGCCAGGCCGAGCAGACATCGGGCAAAGGGGCGGCACTCCTGCTTATGCAGGCAGGCAGCGATCTTTTTGGCCCGGGGATCTTCCCCGTAGGACTTGGTCTTGGTGGGTGTGGTGGAGTGCTTCTTCTGGTACGCGGCTGCGTCGTACTTGCAGTGGTCCACCACCTCGGTCTGGAGCTGCTGGCCGATGCGTTCGAGCAGGCGCGTGCGCTTCTGGGCGGGGATCTTGGCCAGGTTCGGCGCGTACACAGACACTACCTCGGACAAGCACGCCTTCATCTTGCGGTCCAGGTGCTTGCAGTCCACCGGCCGGTAGCATTTCTTTTTCTTAAAAGAGCAGCGCAACCCCTTGGCACAGCCACCAAAGGCGCCACCGCAGGTCTGCCCTTCTTTCTGTAGGGGCAGGTTCTGGCAGCCCACCATGGGGAGGGCAAAGGCCCCGACGAGCCATGGCAGTGCTAACAGGAAGCGGCGACCCACATGGGACAGGCGCCCCTGGATGGGAGCGGGCGCAGATCGTCGCGCAGTCCTCAATGGCAGCTCTTTTTGTTCTTCTTGACCGCCCGGCAGAAACAGCGGGCGAATTTGGTGCAGTCCGAGAGCTTCATGCATTCGTTGATGGCCTTGGACTGCTTGTACCGCCCCTTGTGCTTCTGACAGTAGCGGAGGTGCTGGGTGTTCTTGGAGAAACCGAAGCGCCCCGGGTTTCGCCCCCGGAGCCGCGGTTCCAGGCGGGTCCACAGCTGGGTGCTGCACTTGTCCATCTGCTTTTTCATTTTTTTGCAGTCGGTGCGGGCCGGGCAACCGGACAGGGCGGTGGCGCCCGCCGTGGCGAACCCGAGCACCAACAGAGCCAGGATCAGTCTACGCATTCGTCTACCTCCATGGACCCGCCGGGTCCCAGAGGATCCGACGCGGCGAGAGGCACCATAGCGGCAACTACCGTGTTTTCACAAGATCAATTTGGGAAATGCTGAGAGGTGGCTCGGCAGTGGGGATATTGACTAAGTTTCCACCCCAATTCTGGGGGTGGGAACTACAGATCGTCCAGGCTTTCGGCCACGCAGCGGGCGAAGTCGTCACAGGTGGGGCGGCGTATGCAGGCGTCCAGGGCTTCGCCTGCCACGGGGGCGTCCGGGGTGCAGTGGCAGGCTCGGGTAGCCTCCCGCTCGAGCTCGTAGCGCTTCTTGATGGCGATGAGTTGTCGAAGCTTCTGGGGGTAGTGTGCCGGCACGGGCGGCTTGTACAGGCGCTCCAGCGCCTCTGAGCAGTGGTCCATCTGCCGATCCAGGGCGTGGCAACGCCGGGTCACCTCCGGGTTGGACCCCACGGCTTTGCTGGCCACCACGGAGACGGCCTGGGGTGGGTCATTGGCTTCCTCTCCCAGCTGGACCAGGGAGCAGGCCAACACCATCAGGCCCAAGGCCAAGGCAGAGAGGAAAATGGACACATTTCTAGCTAACACCGCTACCCTCCTGTGGGATCAGGATGTAAAGAATCATAGGCTGATCTCCAAGGTAGATCAGAGTCGCGAAACTGCCAAAAAAACCGATCAGATAGGGCGAGGTGGAAAAGTGCCCAGAGGCGGGTGAACGTTGCTAGGAGCGACGTCTCAGGAGGGCCAGCAGGCCCGCGAGCAGGAGTATGACTGGTCCCGATCGCGGAGTGGGGGACTGGTGACACCCTCCTTTGGGAGCCGGCGCCGCGCAGAGGTTGGAGTCTGCACAGCTCGGGTCCTCGCAGTCGGTGAGGCCGTCGCCGTCCTCGTCTACGCCACCGAAGCAGATCTCCGGAGGCGGCATGCATTCGGGGTGCGAATCGCAGTCGGCGTCTTCGCAGTCCAGGTCGCCATCGGCGTCGTCGTCGACGTTGTTGGCGCAGTCCTCGGCCGCGGTGTCGCAGGTCATGATCAGGGTGTAGTCCCCCGGAGTGCCGGCGCTGTCGACCACGATGAAGCCGTGGTCCGTACGGGCGCGGAAGGTGAGCTGCTCGCTCGTCGGCCCCTCGGTGGCCGAGGCCCCGAGGCAGTCCCAGGCCGCGCAGTCGTCCAGGAACCAAGGTAGGACGAACAGATCGAGATCCGCGCCGTCCTCGGGGTGTAGGGTCACCCAGACATCCAAGCCCCTCGGAGCGGTGATGACGTAGGCGCGTTCGGGGCCGATCTCGAGGCCAGACGTGTGGCAGGTGTACTTCCGCAGGTGATGGGCACCGCCTTCGGTGGTGTCGGTGATCTCGTCCCCGCAGCCGAGCTCGAGGGAGGCGAGGCAGGCGCGCGGCCCGCAGGCCGGGTGATCGTCGCAGTCCGGATCAGCGCAGTCGGCCAGGGTGTCGCTGTCCTCATCCCCTGGGGCAACGCAGTCCTCGTCCACTCCGGCGAGGAAGGCATCGATCCAGGCCGCGTGGCTGTCGGGGCGGATGGAGACACCGAAGTACTCGCAGAATTCGTCGCCGTAGGACGTGACCCCCGCCACGTACTCCTGACCGTTGCGCCAAAGGAAGGCCGGTCCGCCGCTGTCTCCCTTACAGGGTCCGCCGTCGTCCATGGCGTATCCGAAGGCGCCCGGGGCCACCGTGGTGGACAGGTACGGGCAGGCGTCGGGTCCGTCGCAGACCCTGGCGAGGACCGCCATGGACGTGAGCTTGAGCCCGGAGGTGTCGTTCTCCGTACGTCCGAAGCCCACGAACTCCAGGGCGGTGGATTCGTCGGTTTCGGTGAGGCCCAGCCCGGCGGGCAGGTACGCGATGGGCGTGGCGTCCGCCGGCGCGGGTGAGGCCAGACGTACGAGGCCGAGGTCGTAGCCGTGGTCGAGGTTCTCCGAGTCCCACAGCGGGTGGTAGGTGACCTCTACGGCGTCCCGCCGCTCCCCGGGCTGGTCCACATTGTTGCCGAAGAAGACCTCGAGGAGGGTCGGGCTGATGTTGTCCACGCAATGGGCCGCCGTGAGCACCACATCCGGGGCGATGAGGGTGCCTGAACAGAAGCTGTCGGGCCCCGAGCCCCAGGTCAAGGACACCACGGCCTTGTGGGCCGGGTTGGTGTCCGGGACGCCGTCGATGATGGGCCGCGTAATTTGGGCCACGGGCCCGTTGTCGGGCTGAGCTTCGGGCTGGTCTGCGGGCGTCGGCGCGGGGAGCGGCGTCGTACAGGTAGCGGTCCCCAGGACCAGCAGGATCAGGATCGAACGGCGTATCGCGTATGCCATGGTGGGATTCACTCCGGTCTACTCGGACCGGATTCCATTGAAGCACAAATGCGACGGACGGGGGTGAATTTCAGGGATTCGCGGGCGGGTTCTAGGGATTCGTGGGCGGAGGCGGGGGCGGCGGACTGGACTCGGGGGGCGGCGTGGTGGCCGGCGGCGGCGTGGTGGCCGGCGGCGGCGTGGTGGCCGGCGGAGGACCCTGGCCCGGCGGGGGACCCTGGCCCGGCGGGGGACCCTGGCCCGGCGGGGGACCGTAGTTGGGCGGGGGACCCTGGCCCGGCGGGGGACCATAGTTGGGCGGGGCCGGAACGCGCCTCGGATCCGGAGCACCACCGAAGCGGAATCCGAGGCCGATGCCGGGCTGGATCACGTTTACGGCCAGGTCGATTCCGGACGAGGGGAACTCCATGCGGTAGTAGTGGACCTCCGGTCGGATGTACACCACCCCGAACTCGAAGGAGATGCCCACGAATCCGCCAAAGGCGACGGAGTCAGCGCTGCTCATGGCCTCGCTGCAGTCGGCGCCCAGGTCATTTTCGTCGAAGGAGCACATCCAGTGGGAGTAAAAGAGCCGCGCGCCGCCGTAGATCTTCACGTGGCGTGACAGCTCTCCGGTAAGCAGGATGGGCAGATCCAGGTCCACGCGGTGGATGAAAAGAAAGGAGTTGAAGGAGACCCCGGGGTCGATGGCCAGGTGGAACCCTCCAGCCCGGAGCAGGCGGATCTTTACGTCCATGCCGATACCCGCGGGCGCGGTGTAGCGGACGCCGATGTCGGTGTTGGCCCCCACACCCACCCGGAACCAGTAGTCGTTATACGGCAGGGAGAAGGTGGGGAATTGGAGGTCCTGGCCCTCGGCCTCCACTGTTTTGACCATGGCGTAGCCCATGGCGCCTCCGAAGGCGACCTGTCCCTTCTTCAAGGGGATGGCGGTGCGGTGTAGGCTGAAGTTGTAGCAACCTGCACCCAGCGGCAGGGTCGACGCCACAAACACAAGGGCAATGCCCCAGAAGGAAATCCGCGCACGACTCATGTGAACCTCGCTTTGGGACGGCCACGTCCCGCCCAATACAGTACAGGTTTGGGGGGTTGGGGGTCAAGGCGAGCAACCCTTTGGGGTCCACGCGAGTCCCCTGGTCCGACGCGGGCTCGTGCCGGAGGCGCCGCGTCCGTGGGCAGCGGGGCGCAGGGCGCGGGCCAAGGGCCACAGGCTTGTGGTCGGAGGCCGGGGCATCGGACTCGGGATGACGGAAGAC
>JAOZUO010000177.1:0-3812 GCA_029938605.1 Deltaproteobacteria bacterium
CTTTGAGCGGCTCACAATTGTAATGCCCCCGGCTTTGCCGGGGGATATTTACTCCGGGGCGATGAGGGTGCCCACGTTGGCGCCGCGGAGGGCTTGGGCCAGGTGTCCGGGGCGGGTGATGTCGATGATGCGGGCGTGGAGGCCGTTTTGGGCGTGGATCAGTAGTGCGGATACTTTGCCGCGCATGCCGCCGGTTACGTCCTTGGAGGTGGCGGGTCCGAGGGAGTCGGCCACCTGGGGCCACGTTTGGGGGGTAATGCGGCAGAGCGGTTTGGCGTCGGGGTCCAGTCGGGGGTCGGCGGTGAAGACGCCGTCCACGTCGGTGCCCAGCACCAGGAGATCGGCGCCGAGGATGCGGGCGAGGGCCGGGGCCAGGACGTCGCCGGAGAGGATGGAGCAGCCCTGGGCCCGATCGGCGGCGGGTACGCCGTAGAGCACGGGGATCATGTGGCGGGCGCCCAGCTCCCGCAGGGCGGTGTCGTCCAGGTGCGCCAGGCGTCGGGCGTCCATGACCGCCGAGGCGGAGGCCTGGTGGGGTACTGCTGGAAGACCGGCGGCGATCAGGGCGCGGCATACGACAACGTTCAGCTCGTTTTGCAGCACCTGGATCTCGGCCCAGGCCAGGCGTTGGGCGGGGGTGCGCACGCCTTTTTGGATGCCGGACCGAAGCACGGGACCGTGACCGAAGCTCCCGGCGCCGTGTACCACCCCGACAACCCGTCCCCGGGGCGCCGAGGCCAGCTCCTCGGCCAGCCGCGCCAAGGCCTTGCGGCGGATTCTCGGGCGATCTCCGCGCTTGTCGGTGATGACCGACCCACCGAGCTTTACCACCGCTTGGAGCTTAGGCACTGGGAGTCACCTGTACCCGATCGCCGTCCACCGTGACGGTCTGTCCGGTTCGAATCTGCGAAATATCCAGTCCGTCCACACAGGGGATTTCGGCGAGGATGACCCCCACGGCCACGATGGTCTCGCAGCGCTCGCAGAGGATCGCCGCGGGGCCGAGCCCCTTGCGCTCCAGCCGCAGGATGGCCCAGGAACCCACGGTGCTCCCTTTGCCCCGGGGGATCACGAGCACCCGCCCCGCCAGCGCCTGGCCCTCGAGCGGATGACCGGGCTCCGCCACGCATCCGGTGTCCAGGTCCACGCCGCCGTAAAACGAAACGGGCTCTGGGGAGACCAGCGCCTCGCCCGTAGCCCGGCCGGCTCGGATGATTCGACCTCGGTACTCCAGGCTCATGGCATCCTCCCGATCAAGGCGACCTGAATGCAGTCCGCAGCCGTCAAGAGCGCCACGTCCATGCCGCCGTGTCCCCGGGCGTAGTAGATGCCCTTGGCGGAGTTGGTCACCAGGCGGCTATAGCGCCCCTTGAGCGGCGCCACTACGAAGCAGGTGTCGCACAGCACCAGCGCCCCGGACCGCTCGATGGTCTCGGTCAGGCCGAGCTCGTCGGCGAGGGCCTTGACGGGACGCGAGGTGCAGATCCAGGTATCCACAACCACCTGACCACCACGTAGCAGCTCCGCCAGGTCCCGCAGCTCCGCCAGGGTGGCGTGGGGACAGCCCAGGCAGACCAGCTCCGGCGCGCCCTGGAGACCACTCTCCCGTTCACGGGCCCGTTGCAGGTCTGCCGAGGTGATCGTTTGTGTCGACTCGGGCACACCGTACCGGGTCGCCTCGGGGGTCACTCCCGCGAGGTGGAACATGGGCGCGCCCCCGTAGGTGGGTAACGCCGCGCAGAAGGCTTTTAGAGATTCGACGCCCGGGCCCGTAGAGGGCGCATACGTCTGGGAGGCGACCTCCACCAGGGCCACCTCGCCATCGGACCCCTGGCCCACCAACATGCCGAGGAGCCCCCAGTCCCGTGGTCCCGCCGGTTGCGCCTCCACGACGAAGCGCCGGGTGGGGGCCCGGGCGTCGTCCAGGTGAAGGCCGTAGGCCGGGGTGTATCCGGTGAGCGCGGCGGCCAGGGCCGAGGGGCCGCCCTCGCGGTTGGTGCGGGCGCCCATGACGCTGTTGGCGTAGGTCACCGCCGAGGATTCGGACCAGGCCAGGGTGTCGGCGGGAGCCGGCATGTTGCCCGCCAGATAGGGCGTACAGGTGCAGGCCGCGGCGATGCCCAGCCGGCCGTAGGCAGCGATGACCCGCCGCTGCTTCTCCACGAACCGCGGATCCAGACCCATGCGCTCGGGCGATCGCAGGTCCATGCCCGCCGGGTTCAGGGTCGCCGGCACCACGGCGCGTCCATCGACGGCAAGCTCCTCCAGATAGGCCAGTCCCTCATCCCCGAGGTTCCCGTAGGACACTCCCGCAACTTGCACAGACCGCACCGGCAGCAACTCCTCGGCCTCGAAGATGTCGCCCAGGGCCACGAGGATCTCCATGGCCTTGGCTGCGCCGTTGCCCCTGGCGCCCTCCATCATGGCCCGCTGCTCGTCGCTTAACCGCATGACGTCAACTCTCGCATGGCGTCAACTCTCGCATGGGGTACCCCTTGGCCCGCCTCTATTTTGGAGGCTCCACCCGGAGGTACTCCTCCGACCGGGCACCGGGAGGCATGGTGGCGTCGATGATCCACTTGGCCGTGGTGCTCGTGTCCGGGTCCCGGCATGGGTCCAGGGACGAGCCACGGGCGCCCGGCACCACCACGATGTCCCGATCCGCCTGGACCCGCGTGGCGATGGCCCACTCCACCTGTTCGGCGTCGTTTACGTCTATGTCGTCATCCACGACCACCACCCGCTTGAGGGAGGGGTGGGCCGCCAGCGCCGCCAGTCCGGCGTTCTTCGCCTGCCCCGGGGCGTGGGGCCCGAGGGCCACCGCCGCATGGAGCCAGGCGCAGCCTCCCGCCGTGAGGGCCAGGTTGGCAAGGGCCGGCACCGCCGCCCGGACGGTGTTCCAGATCCGCGGCTCCTGCGGCAGGCCCATGAGCAGCCTGTGCTCCAACCCACCGGGCAGGATGACCGTGCAGAGGGGATCGGGCCGGGACCAGAGGCGGTGAATCTCCAGAACCGGCTGCTGCCGGATCCCATCCAGGGTGCCTGTGATATCCACGAAGGGCCCCTCTTCGGTCAGGTCCCCGGTGAACCGCCCACGCAGCACCAGCTCCGCCTCGGCCGGCACCGTGAGCCCGTCCACGTCGCACACCGGCAGCGGTCGCCCCAGCAACCTCCCCGCCAGGGCCAGCTCATCCAGATCCGGCGCCCCGGAGCAGGCCGCCGCCACCGACAACGCAGGGTGCAGCCCCAGCAGCACGGCCACCTCGGCTCCCCCGTCGCCCTCGTCCAGGATCATCTTCAGGTGCCGCGGCACCACGCGCACGGCGAGGCGGTTCCCCTCCACGAACATCATGCGGTGGAAGGAGTAGTTCATGCCGTGGCTCGCCGACCGCGCGGCGATGATCCCCGCCGTGAGATAGGCTCGCTCGCCCTGGGGATAGAACCGTACCGGCGCCAGCTCCTTCCAGAGATCCGGCTTGTCCACCTCACGCTCCTGGAACGCACCACCGTCCACCCGCTCGGTGGCCCGCGCCGAGGACGCCATGGCCCGGGCGATATGCGCCACCAGACCCGACGGCTCCGTGGACAACCCGTCGGCCACCAGGTCTCGGCTGGAGGCCACGTTCCCCACCACCCGGTGTCCGGCCCCTACATTCTCCAAAAGTTGGATGCGTCCCTCGTGATCGAAGAGCCGCCGAGCCACCTCGTAGTCTGGGCTCACCGCGTCGGTGACCGTATCCACCCGGCCCGCCGCCTCCTGGGCCTCCAGGAATGTCCTCAGACTGGTTCCGGTATTCAGGCTGGTTCCGGTA
>JAOZUO010000177.1:3912-15978 GCA_029938605.1 Deltaproteobacteria bacterium
ACACCGCCACCGCCGGCACCCGAAAGCTTCGCCCCCGTCGCGCCCGCCTCCCGCGCACAGGCCACCACGGTGTCCAACTCCTGGGTGGAGACGCCAATCTCGCGCAGCGCCTCGTGCTGTTGATTCAGCAGCGGGCCGAGGGTGTCCACATCCCCGGATAACAGGGCCTCGCGCGCCCTCGAGGAACGGTTGCGGGTTTCATCCGTAAGAGTCTTGAATCGCTCCGGGTTCGCGTCTAGAAACCCACTCACCCGTCGGATCATCTCCGAGGTAGCTCCCCCCGGTCCGGAGCCCAGGACGATCAACCCGATTTGCTCGAGCCCCTCCCCCGCGAGGGCTTTGTAGGGGGCGCCCGGCTGGGCCCAGATGGGCTGTGCCAGGAGGCAGACCTCCGTGTCTATGCCGCTGGGCTTACCGTGGGCCTGGCGCTCGCAGGCCATGGACACCTCCCGCAGCGCCGCGTCGTCGGTGGGGGTCCGAAAGGCATCCGCCATGGCCCGAGCCATGGCCAGGGAGAGCGCGGCGCTGGATCCGAGACCCGCTCCCTCGGGGATATTGGACTTTACCTGGACCGAGAGCGGAACCGAGCAGTCGCGATCAAAGGCCTCCCTGGAGGTCCAGAAGCAGAACCCCAGATGCCCCGGGAGCGGCTCCTGCTCCGGGGTCTCGGAGAGCACCACCTCCAGGGTCATGGTCTTGACGGGAACGGCCAGGGCGGGAGCCCCGTGCACGACGAAGTGCTCGCCCATGAGAATGGCTTTGGCGGGGGCTGACCCGATGTACATCAGCCGCGGCTTCCACGGAGCTCGGCCAGCACGGCGGCGGCGGTCTCGGAGTCGATGCGGCCCCGCCGCTGAAGCTCCTCGGTCAGGGGTCCCAGCTCCTCTTCGGCGGCGCCGAGGGCCAGTCCAATCTTGCGCGCATGCAACCGCATGTGGCCGTGCTGAATGCCCACCGTGGCCAGCGCGATGAGCGCCGCGAGGTTCTGAGCGAGGCCCACGGCAGCCGCGACGGAGGCCAGCTCCGCCGCGGAGTGAATATCCAGAATAGCGAAGGCCGCCCGAACCGCCGGATGACTCTCGATGATCCCGCCCACGGTGCCCACGGCGAGGGGGAGCTCGACCTCTCCATGCAGCACGCCGTCGCGTACCCGCCAGCGTGACAGGGCCCGGTACCGTCCGGAGCGCGCCGCGAAGGCGTGGGCGCCGGACTCCACGGCGCGCCAGTCCTGCCCCAGGGCAATGAGCACCGCGTCGATGCCGTTCATGATGCCCTTGTTGTGGGTGGCCGCGCGGTAAGGGTCCCGCTCAGCGAAGACCGACGCCTCCATCACGCCCTGGGCAATGTCCGCTCCGACGTTGGGGTCCCCGTTGCTGCCCAGCTTGCTTACGGGCACCTGTCCCCGGGCCACGACCAGGCGTCGATCCGCCAGGTTGCTCAGGATGCGGAGCCGAGCCCGGCCGCCAGTGAGCTCTTCAAGACGCGGCGCGAGATGCTCGGCCATGGTGTTCACGGCGTTGGCGCCCATGGCGTCGCGGACGTCCACGATGATGTGGACCACGAACATGGTCCCCACCGGGTCGTCTTCTCCCTCGGACGGCAGGATTCGAACCTCCAGGTCCCGGGCTCCGCCGCCCACGGCTATGAGCTTCGGGTCCAGCGTATTGGCCAACGCCAATAGCTCGGGCTTCGCATCCAGGACTCGCTGCTTCGCCCGGTCCAGCTCGGGGACCCCCATCAGCTGCACCTGGCCGATCATCAGCGGCACCGTGACGTTCGTGCTGATGCCGGGTCCCTGCCGCAGATAACGGGCCGCCTTGCTCAAGCCGGCCAGGACCGAAGGCTCCTCGATGGCCATGGGCACCAGACGATCCGTGGAGTCCACCCGCAGATTCATGGCGAGACCCAGGGGCAACTCGAAGGTGCCGATGCAGTTCTCGATCATGTGGTCCGCGGTGTGCTGAGGGAGGTGCTCGCCCTGACTGAGGAAGCGCAAGTCGGCCTCGTCCAGACCCGCGCGCTGGGCGAGCTGGGAGATGCGCTCCGGGATGGAGAGCTTGAAGAACCCGGGCCAGCGGGAGTTGGTGTCGCGGCTCATGGGACGATCCCTGGCCCTGGCCCTGGCCCTGACCCTGGCCCCGGCCCCGGCCTCGGCTGGGAAAGTGAAGTTCGCGCCACCTTGCGAAGCGCCGGGACCTTCGCCGCTCCGGTGCAGAACATGGCGACCTTTAACTCGTAGATCATCGCTTCGAGCGTCGCCACCACCTCTCGGGTCCCCTCTCTAGCGGCGGCGAGGAGCGGTTGGCTGACCGCCACGGCGTCGGCCCCCAAAGAGAGGGCGGCCGCCATGTGATACCCCGTGGAGATGCCGCCGGACCCGATGACCACCCGGTCCCCGAAGGCCGCGCGGCAGTTCTGAATGGACCGAGCCGTATCCACACCAAACCACGCCAGGCTCCGCCCTGCCTGGGCCGCGGGCGAATTCCCGGCGCGCAGGGCTTCCACCATGGACCACGACGTCCCGCCCACTCCGGCGGCGTCGATCCCCGCCACGGGCAGAGTCGCCAGCTTCTCGGCGGCGGACCCACAGACCCCTGCCCCCACCTCCTTGAGGATCACGTCCACATCCAGCCGGCTCACAACGTCCCGGAGCCGGTCCAGGAGACCGCGCCAGTTGGTGTCACCGCCCGGCTGGATGACCTCTTGCAAGGGATTCAGGTGGAGCGCCAGGACGTCTAGGGGCAGCCGCTCCATCATCTCCCGGATCTCCGATACGCCGATGCCCTTGTTCAACTGAATGGCGCCCAGGTTGCCAACGACCAGAGGAAGCCCGTCCGCCATGGCTCGCACATCGTAGGTCCACGCCAGGTCGGGCTTCTCAATCATGGCCCGCTGGGACCCCAGGCACATGCCCAGCCTCAACTCCTGGGCTGCCTTGGCCAGGTTGCGATTGATCTCCGCGCCCGCCTCACTGCCGCCGGTCATGGCACCGATGAGCAGCGGCGCCGACAGCCGCCGGCCAAAGAGCACCGTGGACAGATCCACGTCCTCGAAGTCCATCTCGGGCAAGCAGTCGTACTCGAGCCGCACCCCATCGAGGCTATGGACCATGGGGGCCCTGACCTCGTCCAGAAGGCACAGCGACAGGTGGTGGTCCTTGCGTTGTTGGATATCTTCGACCATTTGGGATTCGCGCCTCTGAGCGCGGATAAGATAGGACGTCGTACTGACCTTGTCAATCAGACTGATTTACTAGGCTTTCTCCGTTTTGCGCCAGGAGAACCCAAACCGAGCCTATGGCGATCCGGGGACGGCAGTGGGTACGATAAAGATGAAGCTGCCCGACCAGTTGCGCCAGCTCGCGCTGATGACGCCGTTGCGTCGGCTGCCCTGGTACGCGGTCTGGCCGGACTGGATCTCCAGGGTCACGGTACCGCCGCCAGTGGCCGTGATGTATCCCGCGTGCACCGCCGCCGAGCAGATGGACGAGTCGTCCGTGTAGATACTCGAGCCCCACACCGTATACACACGCCCGGACCCCGAACAGCGGTAGGTGAACCGCTTGCCCACCTGACCACGCAGGCTTCGCGCGGTCCGGTTCCAGGGAATTGATGGGCTGCTGCCCGCCGGCACCCTGCCCACCCGCACCCTGGAGCGAAGGCCCGGTGGCAGAGGTCGTGCCGATCCGACAAAGATGAAGCTGCCGCGCCACTGGCCCCAGTGGGCACTGGTCACGCCGTTTTGGGTGGTCCCCGTGTAGCCCGCTCTCCCGGCGATCGTCTCCACGGTCACCACGCCGCCCCGGGCCTGGGTGATCATCCCCGCATGAACCGCCGCGGTACAGACGGACGAATCATCCGAGTACGTGCCGGTCCCCCAAACGGCCGCCTGGGTTCCATTCACGGGGCACCCCACGGTCTGACGGGCCCCGATCTTGAGGTGGAAGCTCGCGGATTTGGTGGTCCACTGGATCATCCTCACGGTGACCGTCACCCGGGGCCGAACGCTGGGCCGAACGCCGGAGGGGGGCCTTGGGCTCGTGGCGACTCGACTACCCGTTCCCGGCACGCTCCGAGCGCCCGCGACGGCAGTGGCCGGGACTGGGACTGAAGCTGGAGCTGAGGCTGAGCCTACTACCGCCCGACGATGTGTCGGCCTCTGGGCCTGCCCGGCGCAGCTCACCACCAACCCCAAACAGAGGCTCACGCACGCGCTCCGGACCAATAGTGATGTCATGTGAGGTCTCATGATGACGAAGTATTGTAGCGCAACTTTTCGTCGGTTACACTGCGGACGCTCCGGAGTACCGATCGATCTACTGCAGGATTGCTAAGGGCCCTACGCCAAAGATGGAGAGACGACCATGAGCGACAGCATCACCTTGGGTTTGGTGGGGACATCCACTAAGGAAAACGAAAAGCGGGTGGCGATTCACCCGGCCCACTTCCACCTCTTCGATGAGAAGACCCGCGGCCAGATCTACGTAGAGGAGGGCTACGGTGATCGGTTCCGAATGAGCGACGACGAGATCAGACCCCATGTGGCGGGCCTGTTGCCCCGGGATGAGCTCTTCGCCCGCTGCGACGCGGTGATGGTCTTCAAGCCCACGGCCGAGGACTTCGGGCTGTTCCGCCAGGGGCAGGTGCTCTGGGGCGCCGTGCACACGGTGCAAAACGAAGACATCGTGGAGGAGGCGCTGAAAAAGAAGATGACCTTCATCGCCATGGAGGACATGTACACCTACAAGCCGAACGGTCAGCGAGACGTGTGGCTCTTTCACACCCAGAGCGAGCTCGCCGGCTACTGCAGCGTCATGCACTCCCTCCAGCTCCTGGGCACCAAGGGCTGGTATGACCAGCCCAGCAAGGCCGCCGTCATCAGCTTCGGCACCGCTGGTCGTGGCGCCGTTCACGCCCTGCACGCATTGGACTACCACGACGTCACGGTCTTCACCATGCGGCCTCCGGGATCGGTGCTGGCGACCATCCCCGGCGTGAAGTACGGCCAGTACGTGCGTAACCCCGACCGCCCCGAGATGGCCATGCTCCGCGCCCCGGACGGATCTCTCTCACCCTTCGGTGAGGAGCTCGCCGGCTACGACGTCATCGTGAACTGCATCTTCCAGGACACCGACAAGCCCGTCATGTACGTCGTGGACGACCAGCTCGACCGCTTCAAGAAAGGCGCGCTCATCGTGGACGTGAGCTGCGACCGCGCCATGGGCTTCGAGTTCGCCCGGCCCACCCGCTTTGACGACCCCATGTTCAGCGTGGGCGACGGCGTGACCTTCTACGCGGTGGATCACTCTCCGTCCTACCTGTACAACACGGCGTCCCTGGAGCACTCCAAGCCGTGCTGGCCCTACGTCAAAGACATCGTCGGTGGCCCCACCGCCTGGGACAACAACCCCACCATCCAAAACGCCATCGAGATCCGCGACGGCAACATCCTCTTCCAGAAGATCCTCACCTTCCAGAACCGCGCCGCCACGTACCCCCACGCCAAGCAATAGAATCCATCCGCCGAAGGGCTGATCCGCGAAGAGATGATCCGTGACTATTCGAGGGCCCAGGCGCGGAGGTTTGTGAGCTGCGTCTGGGTGACGCCCAGCCCGGTCAGGTGCGCCTCGATTCCGCCCGCGGCGTCGATGACGTCCAAGATGGCCTCCAGGTTGGCGTCCACCACGGTGATCCCCGCGTCGCCCGAAAGCCTGAAGTCCGCGAGCACCTCACTTCGGTCCGCTCCCAGCGCGAGCAGCAGCAGGGCGATGGCGTAGCTCGCGCGATCCCGGCCGATGACGCAATGTACGTACAGGGGCGACGGGTCCGGGCCGCCCACGATCTCGAAGAGCTGCACCACCTCCGCGTCGGTCTGGTCCATGAGCAGGAGGTAGTTGTCCACCGAGGCCTGCGGGTACTTCGGCATGGGAACAGACTCCACGGTGGCCAGATCCGTCACGCAAGCCGGGGGCGGATCCGTGGTGAACGTAGAGACCATGCGGAGGTCGACCACCGTGACGACCCCCAGCGAAGCGAGCTGATCGCAACCCGTGGTGGTCAAAGACGACAGGGTGCCTCCGCGCAGGATCCTTCGCCAACGCACGGTCTGGCCGCCCGCCACGGGGATTCCGCCCACGTCGCGAACATTCACCACACCGTCGAGCTCAATCCATCGGGAGGGCGGATCGATCCCACCATCGGGTCCATCGCCCACCTCGGAGTCCGAATCCCCGGCCGCATCCGCATCCGATCCAACGGCCGCGTCCCAACTGCCGCCACCATCTTGGCCCCCCGTGTCGGCGTCAGCTCCCTCACAGCCCCCGCTGCTCCCGCCGCATAAAAGCAGCAAGCAGACTCCGACCACCGCCGCCCACCTCAGCTCAACTCGCAAAAGATCAACTCGCCCAAACATCACTGCACGCATGTACTGAACCCCGCTTATCAATGGCTACTACATTGTAAGTATCAGTGATCCGCGCAATCGGTCCACAAGATCATTCCATGCTACCGTGCTACGGTACTGGGGCTCAGGAGGTCTGGTATGCGTCATGGAATACGCCATGGGATACGGGTGATGCTTTTTGCGATGGCCGCGCTGGCCTGCCTCGGCACGTCCAAGAGTCTTATTGGGAAAAAGCTGGGCTCACCGCGTATCCAAGCGCCGTCTGGGGTGACGGTGGTCGGCACGCCCGCCGCGACCCTCAGGGAAAATGTAAACAACCAGGGCTGCTTCGCGCGGCAGCGAGTCGACTTCGAGCTGCGCGCCGAGATTCAAAACAAGACCAGAGCCGCCCTTCGCATCCACCCGGATTGGATCAAGGTGGTGGTGGGATTCGAAAAGCAGCAGCAGACCTTCCGGGTGGTGTCCGCGCACTTCAGAGTGGTTGACGCCGAGAAGAAGCAGGTCGA
Source organism: Deltaproteobacteria bacterium (assembly GCA_029938605.1). Lineage (GTDB taxonomy): Bacteria > Myxococcota_A > Polyangia > HGW-17 > JAJRWW01 > JAJRWW01. The sequence continues at coordinate 10,821 of JAOZUO010000177.1, forward strand.
CGACAAGACACTCGCTTCGGCGGCACGAGGCTCACTCCTGGTGCGGGCGCCCGCCATCTTCTCCAAAAAGCGGCTCAAGAACGTGCGATGGATCCGGCTGGACGTGGATCTCCACGGCTCCCGGCTGGTGCTAGAGTTCCGGGACATCGATAAGCTGAAGACCGAGACCTTGCGCTGAAAGGCGCAATGGGGTCCTTAGGGTCAGCGAACCGTTCTCATCTTGCGTAGCCACTTCTTGCGGGCTTTGCCCCACCACTTGTAGACCGCCTTCCACTTGGTATTGGTCTCCAGGCTCACCAGGAGCTTGGCCACGTCTCGATAGCTACGGACGCGATAGATGGCCTTGACCCAGACGGGGCGGATTCGACGCCACTTGCGTTGTACAGAGTTCCAGCCCATGGCGGACTCGAGCTGGAGGACCAATCGTGCGAGGCGCTTGGGTGTGCGCGCGTTCGCCACCGACTGCTGCCAACGCTTGCGCTTGGCCTTCCAGCCTCGGGTCACCATGCTCCATTTCACCGCCGCCTCGAAGGCCAGCAGTCCCTTTTTTGCACGGCGTGACTGCGCCTGGGCGTCGCTCGGAGCCGACGAAATCAGGAGGGCAGCTCCCGCCACCGCCAATGTGGTTTTCCCAAACAGCTTGTACATTCATGTCCTCCATTTGTTGACCGTCATTGCTGTCACCGAAGGTTCTCGACGACAGTACCGCACATGATATTCCGCAGTGCCATAAAAGACTAGAGGAATAATCGGAGATAATCGTAAGGCGCAGGAGAGAACGCTCTTGCAAAACTGGAACAGATGTTACATTACTATTCGCAAGGAGATTCGATATCATGAGCACTGTTCTTGTACTCGGAGGCGCCGGCGGTATTGGTCAGGTGGCCACTTCGGCGCTGACCACGGCCGACACCTTCGATCAAATCCGGGTCGCTGATCTTCGACTCGAGGCCGCCCAGGCCTTGGTCGATGACCTCGCAGACCAACGCCTGCAGGCGCTGTCAGTGGACGCCGACTCACCGGGTTCCCTCGCGTCATGCCTGGACGGGGTTGACGTAGTGCTCAACTGCGTCGGCCCGTTCTACCGTTTCGGTCCGCCGATTCTGAAGGCCGCCATCGAGGCCGGCGTCGATTACGTTGATGTCTGCGATGATCTGGCGCCGACGCGCTCGATGTTGGCGCTCGACGAACAAGCCAAGGCCAAGGGCGTGCGCGCCTTGATCGGGATGGGTAACTCGCCTGGATTGGCCAATATCTTTGTCAAGCTCTGCGCCGATGGTCTGCTCGAGCAGGTTGAATCCGTGGACATCATGCACATCCACGGCGGAGAACCCGTCGAAGGTCCGGCGGTGATCAAGCACCGCATCCACGCGATGCTCAATGAAATCCCATTGTATATCGATGGTGAGTTCATCACCGTGCGTCAGCTGGAGCCGAGCGGCCAGGCCCACGTGGTGCAGACAGACTTCCGCAACGTCGGTCGTTATCCGGTGTATCCCTATCCCCATCCGGAGACGATCACCTTGCCGGCGCACATCCCGGGGCTCCAGCGAGCGACCAACCTGGGCGTGATCTTTCCGTTGCCCTATTTCGAGCTGACCCAGCAGATGGTGCGGACCGGTGCCTGTAGCACCGAGCCGATCCTGGTGGACGGTCGACCGGTGGTGCCCATGGAGTTTTCCGTGGCGCACATCCTGTCGCAGCGGGCCCGGTTGCTCGCCGAGTCCGGCATCGAGAGCCCTGGGGGCTGCCTCAAGGTCGTGGTCGGTGGCCGACAGGACGGCGCGGAGAAGACCTTCGTCTTTCAGCTCTCGTCACAGACCGCGGGGGCCGGCGAAGGCACCGGCATTCCCGCAGCTGCCGGCGCGCTGCTCATGGGCCGGGGTGAAATTGATCAGCGCGGAGTGTTTCCCCCGGAGGCCGGGGTGCAGCCGCTGCCGTTGCTGATGGTCGCCTTCGAGATGGTGCAGGCGTTGGGCAAGGGAGGCCGGGACTCGATTCGGATAGACATGATTGACGCCGACGGCTCGGTCAGCGAGATGCCGCTGCCATTTTAGCAGATGCAGTACTACATCGGACACGACCTGGGTACCGGCGGTAACAAGACCGTGCTGATCGACCCCCATGGTCAGCTGCTGGCAAGCCACATCGCCAAGTACCCACTACACCATCCCCACCCGGGTTGGGCCGAGCAAGATCCTGAAGATTGGTGGCGGGCTGTCTGCACTGGAAGCCGGGCGGTGACCGCGGGTATCGATCAGAGTCAGATCGCGGGCATCGCTTTTGCCGGTCAGATGCTGGCCCTGGTACCCATGGACTCAACCGGACAGCCGACGCGCCCGGCGATCAGCTGGCTCGACCATCGCGCCGATGCCGAGGCCCAACGCATCACCAGACGCTTCGGCGGCAAGCACGTGCTCCGGTGGATCGCCGCCGGCGCTCCGACAGGCAAGGATCTGGTAGCGAAGATCGCTTGGGTCAAGCGACATGAGCCCGACGTGCACCGGGCCACGGCAGGATATGGCGACGCCACCAGCTATCTCGTCGCCCGGGCCACCGGGCGGCTGGGCCTGGATCCCACCGCGGCGGGGGCCACCGGGTTGTTTGGAGGACGCAACCGGCAGTGGTCGACGATGCTCGCGCGTCTGGTTGGCTTTCCACTCGAGCGCATGCCCGCGGTGCGACCCTGCACGGACGTCGCAGGTCCCTTGACCGCCACGGCCGCCGAGGCGCTGGGCCTACTGACCGGATTGCCGGTGGCCATGGGCATGGCAGACATTCCAGCGGCGGCGCTGGGCAGTGGCGCGGTGAAAAACGGCCAGGCCCACCTCTATCTCGGCACCTCGGCCTGGATCGGTGTCGCCGTGGATCAGCCCAAGCATGTGCCGGCGGCAGGCATCGCGTCGGTGCCATCGGCCGCGCCCAAGGGTGCGCTGATGATTGCCGAGTCCGAGACCGCCGGCGCTTGCCGCGACTGGTTCGAGGCCCAAATCGCCCCCCTGACCGATTCGTTGGCCGCCGCGGCGCCGCCCGGTAGCAATGGGCTGCTGTTTTTGCCCTGGCTCTTTGGCGAGCGCGCGCCCATTCCCGACAGCCGTTTGCGCGGTGGATACCTCGGGCTGTCCATCGAGCATCAGCAGTCCCATCTGGCCCGGGCACTGCTCGAAGGGGTGGCGCTCAATCTTCGACTGATCTTGCAGGAGATCGACCGAACCGGCCGCCGCCAGCCCGGGCTGCGGGCCATCGGCGGTGGCGCAAAAAGCGCTCTGTGGCTGCAGATCGTTGCCGATGTGACCGGCGAGAGAATCACGCGCACCCAACATCCGCGCTTCGCCGGAGCCATCGGTGCCGCCTTGCTGGCGGCGGTGGCCACCGGCGCGTTTCCCGATCTCGAAGCCGCCGCGGCGTGTGTGCAGACTGACAGTGACACTCGCCCGGCCCTGGGCAGTGAGTCGATCTATCAGCCGTTGTATCGGGCCTTCTGCGAGGTGGTGCCCAGTGTCCGCCGCGCCGCCAAGCGGCTGGAACGTTGCCGAAACGAGCGCCCCACAGGTGAAGACTGATGGGGAACAAAACCACCCGCGGCCACTCCGGAGATAGTCGGCGCCCGACTCTTCACAAGGACAAGGACGAGCCGATGCCCGCGCCCAAGCGCCAGGTGCGTGGTGAGGCCCGCAAACGTCAGGTTCTGGAGGCGACCCTGCGGCTGCTGGCGCAAAAGGGTCCCCGGGCCGTGACCCATCGCGCGGTGGCTGAAGAGGCGGGCACCTCACTGCGCGCCACCACCTACTACTTTGGCTCCCGAGATGAGCTGCTGGTGGAGGCCCTGCGGTTTTATGCCACCACCGCGCTGGCACGCTTTGATGCCCTGGCCGCGACGCTTTCGCTGCTGCCGAAGCAGCAGACACCACCGGGGCCAGAGGATTTGAGCGTCGCCGCGGGGATCCTGGCCGACACCGTGCTCAGCGATCTTACCGCGGATCGTGTCGGATTGATGGCGGAGTACGAGCTCGTGCTAGAGACAAGCCGCCACCCGGCCTTGGAAGCGGATTATCGCCAGTGGCAGCAGAGCATCGAGAAGATCCTCTGCGTCTATGCCAAGGCGTTGGGATCCTCTGATCCGGCGCTCGACGCGCGGATCGTGCTGGCTACGCTCCGCGGCCTCGAGATCGAAGCCCTGGCGCGACCCTCCTCCCTGCCCACCAGGTCCGAGCTAACGACGATCTTCGAGCGCCTGCTCCAGGGCATGACTGCCGCGGAGCGGAAGGAAGGACTGATCTGAAAGGGTAATAGGGCCCTCAGCCCCGAATCAGGATGAGCAACATCTTGAACTGCCCCACGGCCTTGACCGCGTGCGGGATTTTGGCGGGCATGAGCACCGTCTCTCCCACGGCGGGATGCACGGGCTTACCGTCGATGGTCAACTCCACTTCGCCGTCCAGGTTCTGAACGTAGGCATCAAAGGGAGCGGTATGCTCGCTCAGCTCCTCACCGGCGTCAAAGGCAAAGACGGTCAACGTACCTGCGTCGGACTTGGCCAGGGTACGGCTCACCACCGCCCCCGGCGCGTAGTCCACAAGGTCGGCCATACGCACCGGCGTCGCGGGCTCCATGGCGCCAACGTTACTCTTGGGATCTTGCTTGGACATCGCTAACTCCTCGATAATGTCGACTGCGTCGACTGTGTCGATAGTGTCAATGGTGTAGCTCGCCACAGAACCTAGTCACTCAAGCGATAGTTGCAACCACCGCCCCGTCATCCGAGCGGCACCACGCAGCCGATTAGCTTGTTCCCGAGCCCGAGCCCGCCATCATGGCCCCACCAAGCCACGACGGTCCAATAGTCTTGTCCGGCAGTACGACCTCACGCTCTTGAAGCAAGCCCCGGCGTAGGATTTCCTGCGTTTTCAGTATGATACAGATGAAACTTCATTTCTTACGTACGTCCCCACTCCCCCCAAAAGCGGTGTCACACCCCGTGAACGGTTACCTGGATCTGAGACCGGCTGCACCCAAATAGAACGCATATGCACCCAGTGGAACAGATGCTCTCCATAATACATGCATCCACTGAGCGGGGTAAGTTATCGTCTCATTGCATACCATTACGGGGATCCAAAGCACCACTACCAATATCGAACCGCACACCAACAAAACT
>JAOZUO010000317.1:0-1882 GCA_029938605.1 Deltaproteobacteria bacterium
AGTCGTTCTGGTCGCCCCACACTTCAATGCCGTTGTTGTACTGCGAATCCAGGTTCTGGCTGCAGAACCCCGACTCATTCGACGTCGCGAACACGATCTCGGCGTTGCCGTCATTGTCCACGTCGGCGATGATCGGGTATTCGATGCGCGTGCGGCTCTCGGACGGCTCGCTCATATGAACGGTGCCGTCCAGCCCGTCGTAGATCCGGAACTGACATTCGTCGTTGTATACGACCTCGGCCGCGCCGTCGCCGTTGAAGTCGAACACGCTGGAGCCCGTCACCTGACTCGAGTCGTCTTCGGTGCCGCGCTGCCAGCCGTTATGCAGGCAGATGCACTGCTGGGTCCTGGCGTTGCACGCAAACTTGGAGATGTCTCCACAATCCGCGTCCAGGGTGCACACTGCGGCCGGTGGAGTTCGCGGCGTGTTGACCGACTCCACCGAGCTTGTGTCGTCGCTCGGGACGTTGGGCCACGCGTCGCACTCGCCACCGACGGTCGGGTCCTGGAAATCGATCATCATGTATCGGGTCGAGCCCGCGGTCCCAACCTCCGGGAAACCGTCACCGTCGAAATCATCGATGTTGGGTGGGCCTCCGCGTGTCCCCTGGATCGCAAGCGTGGTGATCACCGCGCCGGTAGCACCGTCGAGTACATAGAGACTGCCGTTGGACACCAGCACCACTTCCGGCAGGCCGTCGGGGGGGTTGGCAGGTCCGGGAGCCGCGGCTTGATCGGCACCCCACACATCGGCGATGGAGCAGAAGCCGGTGGCGGGCGACGCGTTCCACTCAATGGGCAGCACGCCGTTGCACCAGTCGGCCTCGTCGCCCACTTCGGAACCGGTGCAGTCCGCTTGCACCACGGCGCCGGCGGGCGCGGCAGGGAATCGATACAGGACACTTCCCGCCACAATCTCCTGGCGGCCGTCGCCGTCCATATCGGCGATGCACGACACGGGGCCCTGACCGTTGGTGCCCGTGTCGGAGGTGCCTTCCCAGACGTCGCCGAACACCAGGCCTCCTGAGCCATCGTCGATGACCGCGAACACGTCACGACCGACGATGATCTCGGCGTACCCCGTGGCATCCAGGTTCGCGATGGAGGGACCCGGGTCCGAGCCACCCATATTTCTGACCGGGCTGATCGCCATCAGATCGCCCGTGTTGCTGTAGATGCGAATCGCGTCGTTCTCGGTGATGGCGATGATCTCGGGCGTTCCGTCGTAGTTCAGGTCGCCCACGGCGATGGAGGCGGTCGAGTCCAGATCGGCGCTGGCGCACGTGCACGTGGCGGGCAGCGCGTCGCCTTCTTTCCACACAACCGTGCCACACACGGCGAAGTAGTCGGCGCCCTTGTCGGGGCCGCCGCCATGGATCGCCCGAATCGCGCCGTTGGTCGTAAAGTCGGAGCCGCAGTAGCTTGTGAAGATGATCTCGGGAATGTCGCGGTCGTCGACCAAACCGTCACCGTTGTCGTCGTCGAGGTTGGCGACGACGACCTGCTGAGTCACCTGAGTGTGGCTGGCGAAGGGCGTGACCGCGGGGTCGGCATCGGGCGCACCCGCGACGCCGCCCCAGGTGATCTCCGGGACGGGCAGCGCGTTGCCAAACGGCTCCGGGGGCAGAAAGCATGTGGGCGGTGCGCCGGTGCCGATGCAGATCTTGCCCTGACATCGAGTGTTGACCGGGCAGTCCCAGTCATCACCGCAATCACAGGAGGCGTTACCCATGCCGTCGTCGTTGCAAGTGCTCGTACCCGTGCAGGCGTAGACCCACTCATCGGCGCTACCGTTGGAGGTGCATCGCCACAGGGACTGACCGACGCAGCGTGAGGTGCCCTGGTCGCACACGTCGTCCACGCAGATCGTGCCGTTACAGAA
>JAOZUO010000317.1:1982-3061 GCA_029938605.1 Deltaproteobacteria bacterium
TTATCGAAGCACACCTAGACGCCGAAGCTTCTTCTTGAGAGCGGCGACCTGGGAGCTGCGTACCTTTGTGCCGCGCAGGTTCAGGAGGCCCAATTTGGTGAGGTTTTCGAGAGGGGTCAGGTCGATCACGCGCGTTTTCTCTAGATCCAGATGGCTCAACCTGGTGAGCCTGCCTAGCGGGCTCAGGTCGATCACCTGAGTCCTGGCCAGGCTCAGCGCAATCAACCTGGTGAGGTTTCGGAGCGGACGAACATCGCTCACTTTCGTGCCACTCAGGTTCAGCGCCGACAAGTTCGTGAGGTTTCGGAGTGGGCGAACATCGCTCACTTTCGTGCCCATCAAATACAGCTCTTTCAATTTGGTGAGCTTTCCGAGCGGGCTCAGGCTCCTCACCTTCGTGTACCTCAGGTCCAGCTGTTTCAACCGGGTGAGCTTTGCGAGTGGGCGCAGGTCCCTCACCTGGGTGAAGTCAAGGTCCAGCCTCTGCAGCTTGGGGAGGTTTCTGAGCGGACGAACGTCAATCACTTTCGTGTTCTGCAGGGTAAGCACTTTCATGTTGGTGCAGTTGCGTAGCGGGCGGAGATCACGCACCTGGGTGTGTTGCAGGTGGATCGCTACCAACCGAGTGAGCTTGTTTAGCGGAGTGAGGTTTTTGATTTTTGTTTTGTTCAGATTCAGCACTTCGAGATTGCTGAGGCTGCGCAGAGGACGCAGGTCGCTGACTTGAGTGCCTTCCAGGTTCAGCGCGACCAGCTTGGTCAGCTTGATGAGAGGTCGGAGATCGCTAACCCTGGTGCCGCGCAGTATGAGTGCTTTCAACTCGACGAGCTTGCTGAGTGGACGAAGATCCCGTACCGGCGAGTACTGGCATACCACCGTCCTCACTTGTAGTGAATAGGTCTGCCCACAGAACCTCACCGACCCAGGTTGATGTCTCTGTGCATGGGCATCGCGCGGGCTGACTATCCCTCCGCTCATCACAAGCACAACGCCCACGAGGGCGATCGTAAGACCTTTTATTCCTGGGTGCTTCACGCAGACATTCTTATCACGAACGGCATCGTCAACACGAACGGGCC
>JAOZUO010000317.1:3161-4562 GCA_029938605.1 Deltaproteobacteria bacterium
GGCAGACACCCCGGCAGACACCCCGGCAGACACCCCGGCAGACACCCCGGCAGACACCCCGGCAGACGTTTCGGCTGACGCCCCGGAAGACGCCTCGGAAGACGCCCCGGCAGACGTTTCGGCAGACGCCCCGGTAGATGCCCCGGCAGACGTTTCGGCAGACGTTCCGGACGAGTTGACTGGGTTTGGAGCGTTTGATCTGGATCCGCGGCTGGTGCGGACCGTTGCCAAGCTCGGCTTCGAGATCCCCACGCCCATTCAGGTTGCCGCCATGGGGCCGCTGCTCCAGGGGCGGGACATGGTGGGTCGCGCCCGCACGGGCTCGGGGAAGACCGCCGCCTTCGGTCTCCCGCTGCTGCAAGCAGTCAGGGACGCTGGGTCTCGTGGCGTGCAGGCGCTGGTGCTCGCTCCGACCCGGGAGCTGGCGCTCCAGGTCACCGAGGCGCTGCGTACCTACGCCGCGGGCCTGAGGGTGCGGCTGGTGACGGTCTATGGCGGCGCGCCCTATGGCCCCCAGGTCAACGCTCTGCGGCAAGGCGTGGAGGTGGTAGTGGGGACCCCGGGCCGCCTGATCGATCTACAGACCCGCAAATTCCTCAACCTGTCCACGGTGAAGTTCGTGGTGATCGACGAGGCGGACGAGATGCTCCGCATGGGGTTCATCGAGGACGTGGAGCGGTTGCTGGCGGGGACGCCGGACAAAAGACAGGTGGCGCTCTTTTCCGCGACGATGCCCCCGCCCATCCGGAAGGTGGCCGAGGCCTACCTGACCGATCCCGTGGAGGTCCAGGTGGAGCAGACGGTGCTCGCCGTGGACCACATAGAACAGCAGTGGATGGGGGTGCCCTACTACCACAAGCCCGAGGCGCTGCAGCGGATCCTGCGCGCCGCGCCGGGGTCCACCGCCCTGGTGTTCGCCCGAACCCGGGCCGACTGCGCGGAGGCCGCCGAGGGGTTGGGCCAGCGAGGCTTCTCCGTGGAGGCCTTGCACGGGGATCTGAGCCAGTCCATCCGGGAGCGGGTGATGCGACGCTTTCGCAATCGCCAGATCTCGGTGGTGGTGGCTACTGACGTCGCCGCCCGGGGGCTGGACGTCGAGCACATCACGCACGTGATCAACTTCGATCTGCCCGACAATATCGAGTCCTATGTGCACCGCATCGGCCGCACCGGGCGCGCCGGCCGCAAGGGTACGGCGATCAGCTTCGTGACCCCGCGGGAGGTGCACCGTATTCCCCGGATGGAACGCATGCTCAAGGTGCGGATCCAGGAGATTACGGCTCCCTCCGACGCCGAGATAGCCGCCCACCAGCGCAAGGGTCTCGTCGCCGAGCTCGCCACTGCCATGGAGGGGGAGGGGGCTTCGGTCGCCCGGGCTGGGCTCGCGGAACTGGTGGAGTC
>JAOZUO010000178.1 GCA_029938605.1 Deltaproteobacteria bacterium
CCGTGAAACGAGGAATCTCTCCCTAGGCAACCAGATCCAACCTCAGCTTCGCTTCGAGGGGAACCAGATCCAGGTGGGCCCTACCGGGCCGGCGAACCGGCGGCGGAACCACCGGTAGTGAAGCTTCCGACCTCGTCCACTATGAGCTGGAGCTTGGGTAAGAAGGGGCGTAGCGCCTCCACTGTTGAGATTTGGGTTATGAGCCCTACGAGGTCGGTGTGCGGTCCGCGGAGGTGTAGGAGTATAGGAGTTGGTCGGTCAGGTGCCCTTCTATGAACGCGCTGTTGCGGAGGCGCCCTTCGAAGACGTAGCCCGCCTTTTCCAGGACCCGCACCGAGGCGTGGTTCCAGTGGTAGGGGGCGGCGTAGAGGCGGTGCATCCCGTGGCCGTGGCCGTGGCCGTGGCCGTGGGTGTCCATGGCGTAGGCGGTCACTGCTCGCAGTGCCTGGGTGACGATGCCGCGGCCCCAGTGATCCTCGCTTAGCCAGTAGCCGATCTCGGCGCTGAACCGCTCCACGTCGTCCTGGGGGGAGAAGCCGATTCCGCCCACGGGCTCGTCTTGTACGGCGATGCAAAAGAAGGTCTCCGGATCCTGGGCGGCCACGGCGAACAGGAAGTGCTGGGCGTCTACGACGGTGTAGGGATGCGGGAATGTGTCGCGCAGGTTGCGGGCCACGCGGGGGTTGTTGGCGTGGCGGGTCATGGCCGGCGCGTCGGTCAGGCGCCAGTTGCGTACGGTGGCGTGGGGATGGTGGAGGAGGAGGTTCACGGCTTTTTGGGGGTGAGGCCGCGTAGGCGGAAGATGACGCCCTCGTGAAGGGTGGTGTTCTTTTTCGGAGAGGTCGTGCCCGGAGAGGTCGCGCCTGGTTCGCGCCCGGCGGTCACGAAGACCGCGCCCCGTGGGTCCACCGTGAAGTCCGACACAACGCCTCTGTTCAGGCCCAAAAGGGGGCCCAGGGACACCGCGCCCTGGAACCGCCCCGTGGGGTCCCACAGGCTCAGGCGATTGGCGTTGCTGTCGAGCACGCAGATGCGGCGCGGTCCACAGGCGCCGATGGCGTGGATCCACCCGAACCGTTGGGGGGTGCTGGGGGTGCTGCCGGTTAGCGCGCCGAGTTGGAAGCGTCGTCTCCCCTGGCTGTCAAAGGCCACGATCACCTGGGGGTGCCAGCCTCCGACTCGAATGGCGAGGGAGCCGCCCACGAGCACCACGTCCCCGAGGAATCCCACGGCGCTCACCAGGCGGAAGGGGCCCTTGCGTCGGGCGTCGTCCTTGAGGTCGGACAAGTGCCAGACCGCGCCCTCGCACGCGGTGGGGCCGAAGACCAGCCGCTGGACGTCGCTGCCCGAGAAGGACGCCAGGCCCCAGCCGCCGCCCGGATGCAGCGCCACGTGGCCCTGGTCCCGGGCCTTGCACGTGTAGACGACCCGACCGTCGCGCACGACCACGCTGCCGAGGTAGCTCGAGGCGACGAGGGTGGCCTGTCCCTCCTTGGCATCGGCGGAGAGCTTCTCGAGCTGGAGCTTCGACCGGTAGATTCCGTCCTTGCCCCAGGTCTTGTCCAGCGTCAGGCGACACTTCGCCCCCGGCGCAATGTCGAAGCGAAGCAGCGCCCTGCGGTGGTCGATGACGTAGAGTTTTCGGCCCACCACCTCCACGGCCAGCAGCGCGGGCTTGTCGACCGAGCGCAAGAACACCGCGCCTCGCACCTGGCAAACCTGGGCGGTGACGGGCAGGTTGCCCACCTGCTGCGGGGTGGGGCTCGGCGGCGTCAGGACCGAGTTGCCCAGGGTCAGCCGGGGCGGATCCTTCAGCTCGGTGCTCACCAGCACCGAGACCTTGCTGGGCTTCTGAGCGCTTTGGGCGTCTCGCCCGGGCTGAGCGGTCTTGTTTTCACACCCCCCACCCACAGAGGCCAGGATCAGACCCAGTCCGACACACATCTTCCGGAGGCGCATTCCATGGCCTGTACCGCATCTGTTCTTCCCTGGCAACCAAGTATAGGGGGTGGGCGGCTTGTGGGGGGTGGCGGCTTGCCGGGTGATGGGTGGGCATTCTATAAAGAGGGAACTGCGAGAGGTCCATGGGAGTCATCAACCGGATCTGGTCTTTGCTTGGGCCGGGCATTCTGCTGGCCGCTACTTCCGTGGGTGCGAGTCACCTGGTGCTCAGCCCCCGGGCGGGGATGCTGTTTGGCCCGACCCTGCTGTGGCTGGTCCTGGCGGCCCACGTGCTCAAGTACCCCGCCTTTGAGTTCGGGCCTCGGTACGCTCTGGCCACGGGGGACTCGCTGCTCACGGGGTACGCTCGGGTTCCGGGGCCCCGGCGCTGGGCGTTGGTGGTCTTCGCTCTGTTCACGGCCCTGCAGGGGGTCGGTGTGACCGTGGCCGTGACGAGCATTACGGCCGCCGTGCTGGTGGTCTCGGTGGGCCACCTCTCCCTGGCGGCGTGGGGCACGGTGGTGGTGACGGTGAGCCTGTTCCTCCTGGTGGTGGGGCGGTTTTCGGCCATGGAAGTCATTAACAAGCTCATGATGGCCACCCTGGCGGTGGTGACTGTGGTGGCTTTCTTGGCCCGACCGGCGCCACCGGCGGCGTGGACTCATCTGGTGCTGCCGACCCTGCCCGAGGGCGCCATCGTGCTGGCCGCGGCCATGGTGGGGTGGCTGCCCACGGGCATAGACGTTTCCATCTGGCACTCCCTGTGGGCGCTGAAAGTGCGCGCGCGGTGGGAGCGCAACAGTCCTGAGCCCAACGGTCCTGAGCGTAACGGTCCTGAGCGCAACGGTCCTGAGCGCAACGGTCCTGGGGAGACGGTCATCGATGAGGCGGCACGCCGGCGGGCGCGTCAGCGGGCCCTGCTGCGCGGCGGGCTGCTGGACATGCGCGCGGGGTACGGGCTCTCCTTCGTGCTTGCCCTGTGCTTCCTGGTCCTCGGCATGTGGGTTTCCGGCGTGCTCGGCGGTGGCATGGTGTCCATGTGGAAATCCCAGGGGCTGACCCACGCCGCGGCCGCCCCCCCTGACGGCGCCAACGTGGCCGTGGCCATCTCCCACGCGTACGGCACGGTGCTCGGCCGTTGGATCATCCCCGCCTTCCTGATCACCGCCTTCTTCGGGATGTTCTCCACTACCTATGTGGTAATGGATGGCTTCCCCCGCGCCCTGGCCGAGACCATGCGGTTGCTGTCGCCCACCCGACGGAAGGATCCCGCCTTCTGGTCGGCGCCCTATTGGATCTTGCTCGGGGTAGTGTGGCTTAGCGTGGTGCTCATCCTGTGGCTGTGGCCCAAGCCTGTGGCGCTCATCACCGCCGCCGCCCTCATGAGCCTGGCGGTGTCGCCCCTGTACTACGCGCTCAACTACTACTGCGTCACCCGGCACGTGAAGGATCCGGCCCTGGCCCCCGGCCGGTTTTTGCGCGTGCTGGCCCTGGCCGGTATTCTCTTTGTGCTCGCCGCCAGCGGGGTGTGCTTCTATTTCATGGCCGCGAAGCTGATGGGCTGAGCTTCACGCGCCCCTTGCGCTTTGGCGCGATTGGGTCGACAATTCGGCCACACCGGTGGTCCGGGTGGAGGACAGAGATGAGCCCCGCGGAAATTGTCTACACGGTTTCGATGATCCTGCTCACCGGCGCGCTGCTGCTCTTCGCGAAGGCCATGTACGTCATGTTGAGCCGGTTCGACGTGAACCACGAGCTCACCGAAGCCGACAACCCGGCCATCGGCACGGCGATGTTCGGCTACCTGCTTGGCCTGGTCTTCGTGATCGCGGGGCTGCTGGCCACGGAGCTGCCCCGGCGGGTGACCCGGGAGAGCTTGGCCTGGGATTTGGCGGAGACGGCTATTTTCGGCGTGGTGGCGGTGTTTTTGCTTCGGCTCTCTGGGTGGATTAACGATCGCTTCATCCTGCACCGGTTCGAGAACAAAAAGGAGCTGGTGGACGACCGCAACGTGGGCGCCGGCGCGGTGCTCTGTGGCACCTACATCGCCAGCGGACTGATCCTGGCCGGCGCCCTGCACGGGCGGCTCGCGGCGAAGATGGAAGCCATGGGGCACTGGGAGCTCATCGGGCGAGAGCTACTTACCGCGCTGGTGTTCTATGGGCTCGGCCAGGTGGTGCTCATCATCTACGGGCAGGTCATCCAGCGGCTCTCCAAGGTGAATCCCCTGGACTCCATCGAGCAGGACTACGAGGTGGATGGCCGGAAGCACGGCGGAAACACCGCCGCGGGCATCGCCGTTGGTGGCAACATGGTGGCCATGGGTATCGTGCTGTGGGGGGCCGCCCGGGGGGACTTCATTAGCTGGAAAAACAACCTCACTGCCTTCGGGGTGGTGGTGGGCGTGGGTCTGGTGGCGCTGCCCCTGTGGCGTCTCTTTGTGGACCACGTGCTTTTGGGCAAGGTCAGCCTTGCGGCCGAGATCAACGAAGATCGCAACCCCAACGCGGCTCTGCTCGAGTCGGTGGCGCTCATTGCCCTGGCCGTGGTCATCGCCTTCATGGCGCGGCCGGACTTCCCAGCGTGAACCCCCGGAGGACGTCCATGAGCACCACACCACACCACGCCACTTGTGCCACCGCCCATCGCCTGGACGACAGATCGCCGAGCGCCGAGAGCCGAGGAGGGATAGATGTTCGATCGTAGCTTCTGGGCCTCCGCGTTCTTCGGCTTCCTGGTTCTGGTGGGCATCGTGATCCTGTTTTCCGGCGATTGTCGCGGCTTCGGCGGTGGAAGCTACGGTCGCACCGGCAGCTACCGCACCGGCAGCTCCGGGTCGGGCTCCCGCGGAGGCTATGGAAAATAGGCTCGGGTGAGGCTCGGGTGAGGCTCGGGTGAGGCTCGGGTGAGGGCAGGGGAGTCTCTAGGCTACGCCCGCTGCGTGGCGCCGTAGCACCACGCAGCGCGGTGGAGCAGCCGGGGCTCAGCCTCCGCCGGGAGGATTGCCGCAGTCGACGGGACAGGTCGACCAGTCTTCGCCGGCGTCGCAGACCCCGTCTCCACAGCCGCTTTGGCAGGAGCCGCAGTCGGCGAAGCAGGAGATGCAGCTCTCGCCGCTGTAGTCATCGCAGTATCCGTCGCCGCAGACATTGCCGCAGGTCCCACAGTCCTGGGGACAGGAGCTGCAGTACTCCATTGCGTTGTCACAGAATCCGTCGCCGCACACCGGGGTGCACATGCCGCAGTCGGCCTGGCAGGTCTGGCAGGTCTCGGTGGTGTCGCACACCTGGTCTCCACAGGTCCCGGTGCAGGCGCCGCAGTCCTCAGGACACCGGCCGCAGTCCTCCCAGGAGGTGCAGAGGTTGTCGCCGCACGTTCCATAGCCGGGGCAGACACCGCAATCGAGCTGGCAGGTGTGGCAATCCTCGTTCTGGGTGGAGTCGCACAGGAAGTCACCGCAGGCCGGACAGGCGCCGCAGTCGGCGGGGCAGCTCACGCAGGACTCGTTTACGTCGCAGCTTCCGTTGCCACAGGACGGCACACAGGGACCGCAATCCTCCGAGCAGTTGATACAGGACTCGTTGGCGTCGCAGGTGGTGTCGCCGCAGGACGCGGGACAGGTGCCACAGTCGGTTTCGCAGGACACGCAGGATTCGAATCCATCACACACGCCGTCGCCGCAGGGGCAGGCGCCGCAGTCGGCCGCGCAGGTATCACAGTCCTCATACCATCCGTCGCACACGCCATCACCGCAGGCGCTCCCCGAGCAGACTCCGCAGTCAGCCTCGCAGTTGGTGCAGGTCTCGGGGGCGTCGCAGTTGCCGTCGCCGCACACCGGCGGGCAGGTGCCGCAGTCGGCCTCACAGCTCGCGCAGCCTTCGGTGGCCTCACAGATGCCGTTTCCACAGGTGGGGGCGCAGGCGCAGTCCGTGTTGCAGGTGGTGCAGTCCTCGCCCACCGCGGGCGTGCAGGCGCCGTCGCCGCATCGGCAGCTCCCACAGTCGGCCGGGCACAGGGAGCAGTCCTCACCGGAGTCGCAGGTGCCATCCCCACAGGTCGGGCAGGTGGCGCCGCAGTCGGCGGGGCAGTTGGAACAGTTCTCCCCGCCCTGGGGCTCGCAGGTACCGTTGCCGCAGCTCGGGCAGGCGCCGCAGTCCGAGACGCAGGTCAGGCAGGTCTCGCCTCCCCACCAGTCACAGTTGCCGTCGCCGCATCCCCATTGGCAATCGGAGGGGCAGGTGGAAAAGGACTCGTAAGGAAAGTCACAGGTGCCATCCCCGCAGGTAGGGCAGGCGCCGCAGTCGGCCGCGCAGGTGTCACAGGTCTCGGTGCCCATGGCCTCGCAGAACCCGTCCCCACAGGAGGAGCAGTCCGACTCATCGAAGGTGCAGTCGGCGTTGCAGGCCAGCGGGCCCGCGTCGTAGCTCAGGTCGGCGCAGGTGGTCTGATCGAGGTCGCTGCCGTCACACTCGTCATCGCCATCGACGACCCCGTTGCCGCAACCCACGGCCATGGTGCACCCGCTGTCATCGAAGGTGCAGTCGGCGTTGCAGGCCAGGTTCCCCTCATCGAAGCCCAGATCCGTGCAGTCAGAGCCGTTCAAATCCGAATCCTCGCAGTCCTCCGGAGCGATCACGACGCCGTCCCCGCAAAAGGGCGTCCCCACGCAGCTTCCCGTATCGAAGGTGCAGCTCGCGCTACAGGCGAGGTCGCCGCTGTCGAAGCCGAAGTCTGTACAGGCGGCCCCGTCCAGGTCGGCATCATCGCAGTCCTCACCCGTGTCCACCACCCCATCGCCACATTCTGGAAGATTGTCGCCATCGTCATCAGAGCAGCCGACCAGGGCCAGGCTGCCTACCGCGGCCACCACCAACAATACACGCCTCATGAAAGTCCTCCTTTTCCTATGTCCTCATTACGATGTCCTCATTATGGCACAGTTGTCTCCCCAGGGAGGACCCCGACGGGAAAAGCGGCTCAGATTTTTTCAGGAACCAGAGAAGAAGGGTAAAAGAGAAAACGCTATTTTTCGGCCTTGGGCGCCGTTGTTTTGCGCACGAGCATCATGGCGAGGCGGCAGTACAGGGCGGAACGCCAGTAGAGCTCCACGGCCTTGATCTGACCACCCAGGCTCGCCTTGCGCAGCTTCTCCGCCGCCTGGAAGAGCATGCGGGAGATGGTGGGGATGGAGCCCGCGAGCTTCTTGGACCTGTAGGCCGCCTCCAGGGCGGAGCGACGGCCACGGGACAGGGCTGTGGTCAGCACGATCATGCGCTTGAGGCGCGGGGTGGTCACGCCGGACTTGATGTTCTGGCCGGACGTCACCTTGAACCGCAGCTTCGCCGAGGCGATGTAGGCCGCCGCGGCGGCGCCCAATGCTGCGTAGCCCTTGCCGAAGTCCACGGTTTTCTTGGCCGTCTCCCGCTCGCGCATGGCGTTGAGCACTAGCTTGCCGGAGCGGTTGAAGCCCAGCCGCGCGATGACATAGGTGGGCACGTTCACGTTGAGGTGCCGGCGGATGAACATCCCTCTAAAGCCCCGGGGGATCATGGTCTCGAGGTAGTCCAGGTTGGCCTTGGCCGCCGCGAAGAGCTGCTTGGCCAGGGAGCGCATGCGGGCGTCCGACAGGCTCAGCTTGGCGGTTCCCGGCTCGAAGAGACGCGCGTGATCCAGAGCCAGGTTGGACTTGCCAAAGGCGATGCCGCCGTACCGCACCGCGGCCTCCACATAGTTGGCCACCTTCTTGGCGAAGCGTTGCTGAGTGGACGAGCCGCTCGAACGCCGTTTTCGGCCGAAGCGGCGGCTGGAGCGGGACCGGTAGCGGCTGTATTTCTGCATGCGCTTCCAGAACTTCTTGTACCGCTTGATGAGCTGGAACCGGAACTGGCCGATACGCGCGAAGGCCACGCCGTGGATGAGCTCCTCGTAGCCGCTGATCAGCGCCAGGGCCTCGTCCACCGTGGTGGGCTTGGCGTGCTTCTCAAGCTGCTTCTGGGCCTTTTTCACCTGCTCGAGACGTTTCTCCATGTCCGCGGCGATCTCAAAGAGCTTCTTTTTGAAGTCGGCGGGCGGCGTGGGGGGCTTCACCTGTTTGGGGGTCTCGATGCCGGCCAGCTCATTTTTGTACTTCTTGCAGGCCGCGGTGACCCAATTCATGGCGTCACACTTGTTCTCCTGAGCGGTCTTGCCCACGATGTCCCGGGTCAGCGTCCCGGTGGAGAGCTCCCAGAGCTTGGCCGTGCCGCCCTTGGCGCCCGAGGCGATCATCTCGCCCTTGCTTCCAATGCGGACGCCCATGACGCGGCGCTTGTGGCCCGTGAGGGTGCGCAGGATCTTGCCCGTCTTGAGCTCCACCAACAGCACCTTGCTGTCGTCGGTACCCACCACGAAGTTCTTGCCCTTGGGACCCACGTGCACGTCGATGCAGTCGTCTGAGGTGGCGATCTTCTTCAGCTCCTTGCCGGCCTTGACGTCCCAGACCCGGGCCGTGTTGTCGCGCCCGGCTGACACCAGGACCTTGGACTTGGGCCCGAAGGCGAGCCCCCAGACCCAGCTGGAGTGTCCGCTCATGGACTTCTGCTCTTTGTATTTGGCGAAGTCGAAGATCTTGATGATCCCCTCGTCGCCGCCGGTGGCGAAGAGTTTTCCGTCGGGGCTGATGGCCACGGCGTTGACGTCGCGCTTGTGGGCGGTGATGGTCTTCAAGACCTTGCCCGTGCGTGCGTCCCACACCTTCACCGAGTCGTCGCTGCTGCCCGAGACGATCTTGCGGCCCTTGGGACCGAAGGCCAGGGAGATGACGAGCTTGGTGTGACCCTTGAGGGTCTTCCACAGTCGCCCGGTGCGCACGTCGTAGATGCGGATGTTGTGATCGGAGCCACCCACTACGATCTTGCGGCCCTTGGGCCCGAAGGCCACCGACCACAGCGGCCTTTTGCTGGCCTTGATGGTCTTTTTGAGCTTGCCGTTTACGGTGCTGAAGATTCTCAGCTCGCCGTTGTTGTAGACCACCGCGACGGTCTTGGACTTGGAGTGCACGTCCAGGCCCATGATGGGTCCGCCCCGCTCCTTGCCGAGCCGGTACTTCGCGCGCCGGGCCTGCCACTTCTGTCGCTGCAAGCGACGCTTGATCCAGTACTGGCTCAGGATGTTCTTGTTCCAGCGGCGCCAGATGGACACCACCTCGGTGAAGGACGCAGCCGTGTAAGCCCAGGTGGCGCTTCGTACGGCGTTGTAGTAGGCCGCGCCCGTGAGATTCTTCTTGGCGGCCTCGTCGGAGATGCGCTTGTAGCCCAGGGCCGGGGCGAGACGTTTTTTGTAGATGGCCTTGAGCCAGCGGTTCTTCATGCGGGTCTGCGCCTTTTTGACGTAGTCCTCATGCATGTCGAGCCAGCGCCTGGTCATGGCCTGGAGCACGGGATGGATGGCCTTGCCCATGATCATCTCTTTGGGATCGACGCCCTTGCGGTGGGCGAACTTATGGCCCGTGAGGAGCTTGTAGGCCTGGTAGATGTCGCGGATGGGCACCGCCTTGGCGCCTTGCTCCGCGGCCAGATCCTCGAGGTCCACCACCAGGCCCTTGCGGTTCTTGAAGCGCTTGTTGCCCTCGGGATAGCCCAGCAGCTTCTTGCCGGCCTTGATGGCCGCCCGGAACTTGTACTCCAGCCCGCCCACCATGCCCACGGTGCCGTCGGGGTTCACCGTGCCGGTCATGGTGGCTTGGGGATTGACCTTGTCGCCCATGATGGCCGCCATGAAGCCCGCCGTGAACAGCGCCCCCGCCGAGGGGCCGTCGATGAAGTCGGTGGACTTGGCGAAGAAAGCGTAGTCGATGAGCTCGCGCCCTACGGTCTGGGCAGCCTTGCGGGAGGCGATCCACACGGAGGCCTTCCAGGTCTGTCCGGCCCCGCCGGGGAACTGCTCGGCCACGCCCACGGTGGTGACCTGCCGCACATTGGGCATCACCTGGAGGGCGACTTTGGTCATGCCGCCGCTGTACTCAATCTTGTAGCGCTTACGGCCCAGGGGCGATTTCTTCGCCCCTTTTTTTGCTTTGATCTCCACTCGCTTGCGGCGCACCCACAGCGCATCCACGAACACCTCGCGGGACTCGGTGAGCAGCGGCGCCACGAACACCGCGGAACGTGGGCCCGCCACGGGGCGATCCACCGGCTTGGGCTTGGGTTTGGGGCAGGCTACAAAGGACGCCGCGATCCCCGTAAGGAGCGCGATGAGTGCCAGTCGACGCATGGTCATACCTCCGATGGTGCATAGGCTTTCCTACAAATGATCCCAGTGGCAGTGGGGTGGTCATCCCCACTTGGCGGCCACCTTAGTGCATTTGTTTGAATATGAGAAGAGGGGTCCGGATTACTCATTAACGGCTACTGTCGTGAACGTAGATATATGCTTGCCACCCAACCGATTTGCGAGCTCATGATTCTTGTCCTTTCTCTTTGAGGAGATCCTTCTCGAGCAGGATCGCTTCCAGCCGGCCTGTAAACGCGTTCAGATCCGTGATCAGCTCCAACAGTTTCGCAGTCAACTCTTCCCAGCCGGCAAACGCTCGCACGTCCACCCAGACCTCCACGCGCTCGGCGACGTGCAGGTCAAACAGGGCCTCCTGCCAGCGTTTGAGCGGCTCGATGATCTCGCCTGTCTGCCGGCTTTCCGTGAGTAGCTTTCGAACCCTCGGTCCGGCGTGACGAATGCCAAAGAAGTCGTCGAAGGCCTCTCTCCCGGAGTCGAAGGCTTCCAGGCCTTGCGCAGCGTCGGGCAGCTGACTCTCCCAGATCCTCTGGTTCCTGAGCCCCTTCTTCGCCATCCAACGGGCCCATTTATCGTCGCGTATGCCCAGATAGATGAGGTTCAGGACCAGGCAATCTCTCTCGGTGATCTGGCCGAGTGGGCGCATCTCCTTTTCCCTTCCCGACTCCTCGCTCCAGATGGCCCACGGGGTTTCGAGGGTGATGTGTACAAGCTCCTGATCGCGGAAGTCCATCTGACCGCTGTTGTACAGCTCCACCAGGCGACCATTTTTTTCGAGAACGGCGATGCCCATCGGATCCGTACTCTTGTGGTAGCTGCCCCGGTGATAGGATCCGCGTGGTCGGTGCACGAGGCTGAATCCTACGTCATCCTTGCTCACCTGTTCCTTACCATCACCGAAGCGCCGGTCATTATTCCACGGCTGGAATTGAAACCCTGCCATCTGGAGCTGGGCCGTAACCTTGGCGGAAATCTGTTTCTTTCGCATCCAGATGACGATCGAAACGGTGACGATGGCCATGAGTGAGTGAAAACCCGCGATGAGCATCACTTCGGTATGGAGCTCCTCCTTGGCGCCATGATT
This sequence comes from Deltaproteobacteria bacterium, assembly GCA_029938605.1. Lineage (GTDB taxonomy): Bacteria > Myxococcota_A > Polyangia > HGW-17 > JAJRWW01 > JAJRWW01. The sequence goes on from JAOZUO010000178.1 coordinate 11,294, forward strand.
GACCACGAAAAAGATGGACAGGGGGATCGTGAACACCCAGAAGACCACGAAGATGATCTCCATTATTTTATAGTGAAATAGCTTCATTTGCTGTGACCGTTCACGAGGTGTGACACTACTTTGGTCTGTTGGGGAATCCCGTGGACCAGTTGGCGACCATGGTTGAGATGATACCGCCGAGTAGAGGCCAGGCGAAGAAAAAGTTCACGTCCCGATCGAGGAGATCCTAGTAGGTGGATCGCACGCCGTCTGCACACCACCAGATCTGAGGCAGTACACCCGGTACAACCATGGCGGTGGCGGTCACATACTGCGAGCCGGGCTGCTCAAGCTCGGTGGTGATTCCGATCTGGATGTCGTCGATGAAGACATCCTTGGGCAGGAGCACGGAAATTTCATGGGGAATGAGGTTGTGGAATCGGGTGTATGCTGTGGCCAACCCCCACCGCGGCCACCGCGGCCATTGCGGCCACCGCGGCCACTGTGGAAGGAGCACAGGCCCTATGGCCCATTTCGTCATTGGACACACCTGGGACGGCGATCCCATCGGGCCCGAGGACCAGGTGACCCTGGACCTGTCGGCGGTCGACCACGACCGGTTGCGGCTCCGGGTGCGGGCGCCCTTTCATGGCGACGCCTCCCCCGCCGGCCCGCCCGGCCCGCCCGGCCCCACCATGGGGCTGTGGGAGCACGAGGTGGTGGAGCTCTTCGTGGTGGGTGGGGACACTTCGGGCGGGGATGCTTCGGGCGGGGATACTTCGGGCGCTGACGGCCCATCCGTGGCGTCTCCGGTCTACACCGAGATCGAGCTCGGACCCCACGGCCACTACCTGGTCCTGCAGCTTCGCGGCATACGCCAGGTGGTCCCCAAGCTGCTGACCAGGCCGCTGCACCTGGACTACGAGGTATCCAGGGACTCGACGGGCGGCGGCGACTTCTGGCTGGGCGAGGCGCTGCTGGACCTCGCGCTGCTGCCGCCACCGCCGCATACCATCAACGCCTACGCAATTCATGGCCGCGGCGCGGCGAGACGACACCTCGCCCTATACCCCGTGCCGGGGGATGAGCCGGACTTTCATCGGTTGGAGTGTTTTCGAACAGTGACGCTCCCGGGCGCCTAGATAGACTTCCGGGTCGAGGGACTAGGGTGCCTACTGGATGTCAAGGGTATAGGTGCCGCTAACTCCCGCTGCCAGGCCGCCGTCCAGGATGATGTAGTAGGTGATCCCCGCGGTGAGCGTCATGGTGATGACCTCGTCCCAGGGCGGGGTTTGGCTGGCCGCCTCCGACGCCTCCAGGCAGGTGTTTGGGATGTTTCCGCAGTCGGTGACCACGTAGAGGGCGCCGTCGAAGGAGGGGACATAGGTGATGGTGTAGTCACCCGTGGTGGCGGGCGTAAACGCATAGACCACGTCCGGTGAGGTCTCTCCCTCGTCCTGGTCGATGCCGGGGCAGGCCGCGGCGGCCGTGTAGTCGTTGGCATAGCCGATGTCCGTGTCTCCCGAGTCGTTGAAGGGGACGGCCGGTACGTCTATGGCGTTGGCGCAGGAGTTGCCGGGGAGGGGCTGGCACTGCTGGCTCGGGTCGCAGGCCTCTCCAGCCGGGCAGGCCCCGCAGGAGCCGCCGCAGCCGTCGTCGCCGCACTCGAGGCCCGCGCATTGGGGGATGCAGGGTTGGCCCACGAAGAGCTGATAGGCGCCCTCCTCCCCGGAGGCCTCGAATCCGTCCACGATGATGTAGTAGGTCTCGGTGGCATCGAGGGTCAGGAACATGGTCTCGGTGCCGTATTCGACGTCGTCATCGGAGTACACGCAAGTGTTGTCGATGTCGGCGCAGTCGGTGACCACGTAGGCGACAGCGTCCCATCCGTAGGAGGTGAGGCTGATCTCGTAGACGCCGGTTGCCGCCGGGCTCAGCTCGAAGGCGTGGTCGCCGGCCCCACTGCCATGGGGCGAGTTCTCGCCTGGACAGACACCGCCGCCGTGGCTGGCCGAGTCCGTGGAGCCCGTGGTGTCCTCCAGGTAGACGAAGGGCAGGTTGGCGGTGTCCACCACCACCGGGTTGGTGCAGTCCTCGCCGACCACCTGGCTCGGGTCGAGGCACAAGCCCTGGATGTCGTCGCACACGTCGCCGCCCGTGCAGGCGCCGCAGGAGGCACCGCAGCCATCGGGGCCGCACTCCTTGCCCGTGCAATTGGGCAGGCAGGGGGCGTCGATGGACAGCGAGTAGGTGCCGCTCACGCCGCCATATCCGCCGTCGACGATGATGTAGTAGGTGGTCTGGGCCACCATGGACACGTCCACGATTTCATTCCAGGGCGGGTTGTAGCTGGCCTCCTCGGAGCCGCCGATGCAGGTCCCGGCCACGTCCGCGCAGTCGGTCACCACGTAGATCGCCCCGTCGAAGGTGGGTTCGTAGTCGATGTGGTACACCCCCGTCTGGGTGGGCGTGAACGAGTACACCACGTCCGCGGCGCCTCCGCCCTCGGGCTGGGGAAGTCCCGGACAGGCGGCCGAGCCGGTGTAGTCATCGTTGCGGCCGGTGGTGATGCCCTCGGTGGTGTAGGGCGCGCCGCCCACCACGATGGGATCCGTGCAGTCGTCACCGGGCAGGGTGGCGGGGTCGGCGCAGGTCCAGGTGCTGGGGTCGCACAGGTCGCCGCCCGTGCAGATCCCGCAGATGCCACCGCAGCCATCGGAGCCGCAGGTCTTGCCGGTGCAGTCCGGCGCGCAGGGACCATCCACGCCCAGGGTGAAGGTGCCCTCGGAGGTGTCCCAGTAATTCCCGGCGTCCACGATGATGTAGTAGCTCGTCCCCGCCGTCAGGGAGGCGTCGAGGCTCTCCTGATCCATGGGCAAGCTGTCGCCCTCGGATCCTGAGACACAGGTGTTGCCGATGTCCGCACAGTCCGTGACGATATACACGGCGCCGTCAAAGTCCGCAGACACAAAGGTGAAGGTGTAAACTCCGCCGGTCGCGGGGGTGAATTCGTACACCACGTCCGGTTGGCCGTTGCCCTCGGAGTTGTTCATGCCCGGACAGTCGCCGCCGGCGGCGTTGTAGTCGTCCGTCTGTCCCGTGGTGTCTCCCGCCAGGCTGATGGGCAGGCCCGCCGCCGGGATGACTCCCGCGTTGGCACAGTCGTCCCCCGGGGGCGGCGCGGCCGTACAAGCGGCGGTGTCATAGGTACAGGTCCCGTCGCAGGCCAGGGTGCCGCCCACGAAGCCCTGGGCGATGGACACGCAGTCGGCGCCCCGCAGGTCGTTGACGTCGCACTGCTCCGCGCCGTCGGCAGTGCCATCGCCGCAGGTCGCGTCGAAGCAGCCCGAGTCGTCGAAGTCGTCGCACTGCTGGCTGCAAGCCAGGGTCCCAGCGTCGTATCCGAAGTCCTCGCAGGTCAGTCCGCCCAGATCCGTCAGGTCGCACACCTCGCCGGGCTCGCGGATCCCGTTGCCGCAGCCCGCGCCGGTGCAGCCCGCGCGGTCGTAGTCCATGCAGTCGGTAGTGCACGCCAACGCGCCGCCGATGAAGCCGAAGTCGACGCAGGTCATGGTGCCCACGTTGGATCCGTCGCACACTTCAGGTCCTCCCACCACGTCGTCGCCGCATAGCCAGTCCGTGCAGCCGCTGGTGTCGAAGGCGCCGCAGCTAGCCGAGCAGGCCAGGATCCCGCCCGTAAATCCGTGGTCCGTGCAGTCCTGGCCGTCCAGGTTCGCGCCGTCGCACACCTCCGCACCGGAGATGACCCCATCCCCGCAGCCCGGCTGGGTACACGCGCTCGTGTCGAAGGTGCAAGCACCGGTGCACGCCAACGTCCCGCCGCCGAAACCCTGGCTCGCGCAAGTCTGGCCGTCTAAGTCCGTGGCCTCGCAGGACTCGCCCGGCTCCACCAGGCCGTTGCCGCACTCGAAGTCCCCGCACAGGCTCGTATCGAACCCGCCGCAGTCCCCGTCGCAGGCCAGGATCCCGCCCGGTAACCCGTGGTCCGTGCAGTCCTGGCCGTCGAGTGCCGTGGAGTCGCAGACCTCGGTACCCTCGATGATGCCGTTGCCACACTCCTGCCCCGTAAGGGACTTCCCGCCACACGCTCCGAGCACCAGGGACCAAGCCGGCACTCCCAGTACCACCAAACCCAGCAACAACGACCGTCTCATGACCAAAGCTCCTTTCAACAGTCACGCCCTGGTTACACCTCTGGGCGGTCCTGTTGCCTGCCGAATAGCCCATCGAATACCATATCGTATTCCCTGTCCATCAGACACGTTTCCTCCCTCAGAGTCAACGGTCGCGGTGGTTATGTGCAGGGCGGTCGCAAAGTCGGAATAATGGTGTCATCCCGACCGAAGCGGAGGGATCTCTCAGCAACGCAAGTAGGAGAGATTCCTCGACTCGCCTTGGGCTCGCTCGGCATGACAACCGTTGATAAGCGGGTCAACCACGACTTTGCGACTACCCTGTGGTTATGTGGTGCTGATGGGTGTGTTCGACCAGCGTCGTAGGACGTTGACCGATGGCGTCGTAGGACGTTGACCGATGGCGTCGTAGGACGTTGACCGATG
>JAOZUO010000058.1:0-1566 GCA_029938605.1 Deltaproteobacteria bacterium
TTGCCGCGGTGGCCAGGTCAAGCAAGGCAACCGCTGCGTGTGTCCGCGAGGGACCACCTGGAACGGCCGTCAGTGTAAACGCCCCAAGCGCCCCGCGCGTCGTGTGCGTTGTACCGGTGGCCGGGTGGCCAAGGGCAACCGCTGTGTGTGTAAGCGGGGCTACCGCTGGAACGCCCGTCGCCGCCGCTGTGTTCGCTAAGCTTCCGCAGCCCTAGCAGTACCCCCAGCCCTAGCAGTATCCCCAGCCCTAGCAGTATCCCCAGCCCTAGCAGTATCCCCAGCCCTAGCAGTATCCCCAGCCGTTCTCTGCCATATTCGGCGCTTGTTTGACATATTTGTCGTAATTGCATAGCCTTACAATGCACTAAAACCGGAACGGAACGGACCAGGAGCTTCAGCATGTCCGCCGACGAGAAGGATCACCGCTCGCCGCTCGAGCTCGTAACGCGATTGCTTGCCGCCTTGCCACTCCCGGCGTTTGTGGTCGACGAACAACACGGCGTTCACTATATGAACCGCGCTGCCCGGCAGCGGGCCCCGGAGTTGAGTGAGGGCGATAGCCCCTGCTACTCCCGGGTCTTTCACCGGGACTCCCCCTGTGACCTGTGTGTGATGACCGAGGCCATGGCTGATGGCGCGGACGAGGTTCTGTGCAGCCAGGAGATCGCCGGACAGCAGGTGCGCGCCACCGGCACGCGCTTTGCGGACAAGGACGGCGCGACCTATGTGGCGGAGATCGTGCACATGGGGGGCGAGGGGCTCGTATCGAGCCGGTCCTCCATGGACCTGCGAGAAGACGCCATGCACTCGGTCATAGACTCGTCGAGCGAGGTGGTGCTGCTGTTTGACGCGGACTACCAGGTGGTGATTGTGAATCGCCTGGCGCAGGTGACCCTCGGATATACTGCGGTGGAGTTTGCTGAGCTCTCTCTAATGGACCTGGGAATCGCGAAGTCCTCCGAGGATCTCGGTGAGCTGTTGGCCAGGGCCGATGGCGGATCGCCCGCCTCGGCGCGGGCCGTGATCCAGTCCGCACAAGGCGGCAAGATGCCTGTGAAGGTGAGTCTCTCCCTCCTGGTGGGATCCTCCACCCGGGTGGTGGGGGCGTGTACCTTCTCGGCGCCACGCTACAGCAGCGCTGGTCTCCCGGCTCAGCAGCGCTCTGCCTCCGGGCCGCTGCCCAAACCAGGGCTCGGGCGGGCCTCCGGACCGATTCCCAAGCCGGGGCTGGCGAGTCGTCCCGCACCCCCCAGCAAGCCCAAACCGCCCGTTGATCCGGCGAAGCCGGCCACCTCACCCTCCATCGCGCCCACTGCCAAGGAGACTGAGTCGGGCAGTATACGTCAGAAATCCAAGACCTTGGAGGAGCTGGCCGGCAATTTGAGCACCGGAGCCTCCTTGATCCCAAAGGGTGCTGGAGGGCCCCCCCCCAGTCCGCCCAAATCGCCGTCAGCGCCAACGCCGGACAAGGGTACCGCGGGAGAGGAAGAGCTGGAGTTGCTGGAGATCGAAGAGGACGGGGCTAGCGTGTCTCCTCCTCCTCCTCCGGCGCCTTCCAAGCCCGCG
>JAOZUO010000058.1:1666-21653 GCA_029938605.1 Deltaproteobacteria bacterium
TCCAAGGCGCCTTCCAAGCCCGCGTCCAAGGCGCCTTCCAAGCCCGCGTCCAAGGCGCCTTCCAAGCCCGCGTCCAAGGTGCCTTCCAAGCCGGTGTCCCAGCCCTCGCCCACACCCGCGCCTCCCAAGGAGGTTACTGTGCAGGTTGTGGCCGAGCCTTCCGTGGTCGCCTCGGCGAGTGAGACCATCGAAGCGCTACTTGGTTATGCGTCGAGCGAGGTGGTTACATGGACTGCTCAGGACTGGTTCACGCGGGTTCATGAGCCGCAGTTGGCCGAGGATCTGGCAAATATGTGGAACGGTCTGGTGGGCCAGGTTTTCGAGCCGGGAGCGCTGCCGGATCAGATCATGGAGTATCCACTGATCCGGAAAGACGGTTCCGTTGTGGACTGCTCCACCACCTGGCGTGCCGTCCAAGGGGCCGATGGCAAGTTCGAGGGGCTCGAGGTCGTCATCCGGCCAAAGCCGGTGTAGCCCCTGTAGAACCTTCACTGGGCGTCGAGGATGGACTGCATTTCGGTGGCCAGGTCGGCGGCGCGGGGGCGTTGCAGGGGCTGTTTTCTGAGACAGCCGCGGATGATCTCCCGTAGCTCGCGGGGGACGGAGACGGGGGGATCCAGCTCGGAGAAGCGCGGGAGGGCCTCGTGGAGCTGGTGGCGCATGATCTCGTCAGGGTCGGTTCCGGTGAAGGGGCGGTGGCCGGCGAGCATTTCGAAGGCCATGAGCCCGGCGGCGTAGATGTCCGAGGCCGGCGTCGGACGATGGCCCTTGATACGCTCGGGGGCCATGTACTCCGGTGTACCAAAGGTGAAGGGGTCGGTGGTGACCGCCGGGGAGAGGTCGTGCAGGATCTTGGCCATCCCGAAGTCGATGAGCTTGAGAGGCGGTCCGCCCGCTTCGGTGAGAAAGACGTTCTCTGGCTTGACGTCTCGATGGATGATGCCGCTGAAGTGACAGGCGTCCAGGGCCTCGAAGACCGGCTGGAGCACTTTTACGGTGGCGGGCACGCCCATGCGGCCATGCCCCTCCATCCGGGCGCGGAGGGTGCGGCCCGAAAGCAACTCCATCACGATATAGTGCAGCCCCTTGACGCTGCGTCCAAAGTCTAGGGTCCGAACGATGTACGGATGTCGAAGGCGCTGAAGGCTCCGGAGCTCCACCCACAGTCTGGCGATGTCCATCTCATCCTGCACGTCCTTGAGCACCTTCACGGCCACGTCGCGCTCCACCACGAGATCGAAGGCGCGGAATACGGTAGCTACGGCGCCTTCGCCGATGGTCTCCTCGAGACGGTATCGATTGGCCAGGGTCTGCATCAGGGAGCGGGTGGGAGTGTGCGAGGTACGTGGGGCAGCTAGTCACGCTTGATGATGACGAACTCCGAGCGGCGGTTCTTGGACCAGCAGGCCTTTGTGCTCTGCCGGCACTTGGGCTGATCCTCGCCGTAGCCCCGGGCAGTGAGTCGGTCGGCACCGAGGCCCTTGTTGATGAGGTAGTTCCGCACCGAGTTGGCGCGGCGCTGAGAGAGTCTCAGGTTGTGCCGGTTCGAGCCGCGCTCGTCTGTGTGGCCCTGGATTTCGATGAGCTTGAGCTCCTTGTGCGCGATGAGCGTCTTGGCCACGGTGTTGAGAATAGGGAACGAAATACTCCGGATCTTCGCCTTATTGGTCTCGAAGTAGATCTTCTCCATGATCAAGACACGGTCCCTGGTAATGGTGATGGGAGACTTGTCGGGGCAGCCGTCCGCGTCTTTGTACTGGTTGAATGTCTCCGGCTCGTTGGGACATTTGTCGTCATTGTCGAGGATGCCGTCCTTATCGTTGTCCGGGTCGGGGCAGCCATCCTCGTCCTCGAAGCCGTCTTTGTCCTCTTTGACCTTGATGAAGTTATCTCTCTTGTCCGAGTCGTAGCCGGGGCACTTGTCCGACTTGTCGGTGACGCCGTCGTCATCGTTGTCGGGGTCGGGGCAGCCGTCCTTGTCTTCGAAGTGGTCCTTGTCCTCGGGCACGTCCGGGCACTTGTCCTTGGAGTCGGGGATACCGTCGCCGTCTCGGTCGCCGTCGATGTTGTCCGGACAACCATCTTTGTCTTGGAAGCCGTTGAAGTTCTCGGGAACGTTGGGGCACTTATCGTCGACGTCGGGGATGCCATCCTTGTCGTTGTCGGGATCGGGACAACCGTCCTTGTCCTCGAAGTCGTCGAAGTCCTCGGGATCGTCCGGGCACTTGTCCACATCGTCCATGATGCCGTCGCCGTCGCGGTCGCCCGTGGAGGGCTCGAACACGAAGGAGGCGAACACCCGGAAATCCGGGGCGCCCACGTGGTCTCCCATGAGGCCGGTGATGCCTACGCCTCCGGCAATGGCGAAGTAGGAGTTTGCGGCCAGGTAGAACTTGAATCCGGTAAGGAACTCCACGGGGAAGACGTTCTTGTAGTACTGGGGGTTGTAGCCTAGATCGATGCCGACCTGTCCGGCGTCGCTGGTGCCGTCCTCGGCGGCGAGGGAGCTGAGCTCCACCGATCCGAAGATCTCGTTGACCCACTCGATGGACTTGCCAATGCGCCAGGAGAGGCCCAGGCCATAGGTGACCTCGTAGAGGGTCTTGACCCGCCAGGAGAGTCCGTTGTCGCCCTGTTTTTCATTGAATCCGTAGCTGTCTTCCTGGGTGCCGCAGGGGTTGGTGTCCACCAGCAGGCCGTTCCCGGAGCTCAGGTCGGCCCAGTTGCAGTTGGCCCACCCGTCATTTTCGCGAAGCTCGCCCGTTGTGGCAAACCGGATCCGCGCGCCGACGTTCAGGGAGAGCAGTACCTTGGCTTTGCGCCAACGCCAGTCCATCAGGAGCTTCGGCGCCAGGGTGATGCCTCCGGTGCCCATCATCTTCAGGTTGCCGTCGCCCGCCCGGCTGCTCGGAAGGTACATGGTCAGCATGGCGCCCACGCCGAAGGGGCTCGTGGACGTGTCCAGGAACCGGAACTTGAAGTGGAGGTACATGTCGCCGAGTCCCTGGGCTCCGAATCCGCCCGAGGAGTCGTAGCTCAGCGGGTGCTTCGCCTGGGCAGTGTAGTCCTGCTGCCAAACTGTGCAGCCGTCGGTCCCAGCCACCCCGGAGGAGCACAGGCTGTCGCCGGCTCGCCGCGAGAAGGGGCTGATGCCCATCTTGGATTGGTGGAAGGAGATGGGCAGGCCGATGCCGACCTCCATCCAGGGCTTACCCCGCTTGGAGAGCTTCATCATACCGATGGCGAACTGCAGGTTCGCACCGACCAGGTGCGTGGTCTCGAAGAACCGGCCGTCATCGGCTTTGAGCACCAGGGGCTTGTTGGCGTAGTTTCCCATGAGGCCAAAGCTTGTGTGCCAGGGGGCGAGGACCTGAGTGGAGTCGATGCTGAAGTGGCCCTTGGAGTCCATGGCCGGCTTGAACATCTGAATGTCGATGGGCCCGCCCTGGGCTCTGGCGGAGGTCTGTCCCAAGAGCAGCAGCCCACAGGCAGCGGCAACAGTGAGCAAATACCGGAGTCTCATTCAATATCCTCCTTGCGGAGCGCAATGTCCTCGGTGGCAGCGAGCCACACGTAGAAATCGATGTATCAACACTTACGATTCGAAAGCGATAATCAGTCCATACATATAGGGTTTCTGACGCACGGCACTGTACCACGTCTTGGCCCAGGATGTTAGAAACACAACAGTAGGGATCGGAAACAGAGGCGGGGGGTCAGGGCAGCTCGATGCCCTTGGAGCGACAGATCTGCAGCAGCATATTGCGCTGGCCGCCACGCAGGATCTTGTAGGCCCACTTGGCCGTGCTCTTGCGCCGCAGGGTGCACGCGCAGGCACCGATAATGGAGACGTGCCGCGTGGAGAACTTCCGACGGTTGGCCTTGCGCGCCAACTTGATAGCTTTGCCGCACTGGCCGGCCAACCAAGCCGCTCGAGCCTTAGCGTAGAGCTCTGAAGCGCTGGCGCCGGTATTTTCCACGGGGCGCATGGGTTCCGGTCGCATTTGCCGGGGGCGCATTGTTCTGCGGCGCATTCCGTGCCGTCGTGGAGGAACCACTTGCATGCCGGCATCGGGCTTCATGGTCCGGGGGGAGATGGGATCCTCTTTGGAGCGACAACTGGACACCAGAGACGCGATTGCGGTCTCGTTTGGATCGAGGGCCTGCATCTTGGTTGCGATCGCCTTGAGATCCATGCACTTCCCCTGTTTGTGAGAGCGCTTGGCCAATTTGAGCAGCTGTGGCTTGTACCTCTTTTTCTCAGAGGCTAGACGCTTACTGACCTCAGGATAGTACACGCTGTCGGTGGCGATCTGAGAGCCCTCCAGCACCGCCTTCTCCATGTTGCTGGCGCCCACGGCGTCGAAGAATCGGTCGCGGTGGCCCTTGTTCTTCTGCTCCTCAACCGCTTTGGCCTTTAGCTTGCCGGCCTCAGCATCTTGAGTGTTCTGAATCAGGATGGCGTCTGCGCCCTTGATGGCCACCGGCCAGTTCTTCGCGGCGATGGCGTCTTGGACCGGTTTGTAGTTGGCTAGCTGGGGCCCCGCATCCACGACGGCGTCCGGGACCATATCCGACATGGGATCCATGCCGTCAGTGCTTTGGGTGGCCTGGGAGGATTTGCCCTTCTTTTCACCGCCGATGATGCCCGTGCCGAAGAGAATGGCCACGACAGCGGCGATGGCTACCACTGCACCGATGACGCCAAAGAGGGTCGACTTGGACTTCCCGGGCGAGGGCGTGGTGTCCACTGCGTTGACGGGGTCGAAGACCCAGGCCTCGCCGACGCCCACGAACCGCATGCGGACGTGACCGAGATCCACCATGTCGCCGGGGCGCAGCTCCACCCGGTCGTATTTTTCGCCGTTGACGAATACGCCGTTGGCGCTGGCGTGATCTACCACTGTATAGGATTCGCCCTGGCGCACGATCTTAGCGTGGTGCCGGGAGATGGACCGGTGGTTGATGACTACGTCATTGTCGTCGGTCCGGCCGATCACCTGCGCCGCCTTGTCCAGGATGCATTCCAGCCCGGCAAAGTTCGCGCTCACCACCACCATTTTGGCGGAGTCCTGGGACTCTGAAGCCTCGGCGGCTTCAGCGATGAGGTCCTGCTGGAGCTGCTTGGTGGGGGCCTCCTCGGATGCCACTGTATCCGCGGCGTCTGACGCGCCCTCGCCGCCTGCCATCAGGTGGGCCTTCATGGCCTGCGCCTCGGCCTTTTCCACCGGGATGGTCTTCATGTCATCGAAGGGATCGGCAGGTGAGGACGCCGCCGCAGCGGGCTGATCCTGCTTGAACGCCAGGATATAGTCCCCGATCTGGATACGATCCCCTTCGCCCACAGCAGTCTGACCGTCGATGCGAGAGCCGTTTACCTTGATGCCATTGTAACTGCCGAGGTCCTCCAACGTGACCTCGCCGTTGCTACGGCAAATTTTGGCATGACGACGTGAGACATTCCGCTCGGTCAGTCGGATGGTGTTACCTTCCTTCCGGCCGATTGTTATCTCGTCTCGAATTAACGGTACGACGGTGGTTTTACCTTCGTCGTCCTCGATGATTAGCTTAAGCATTCCACAGCCATGGTCCAGGCCAAGATTCAATGATTAGTGTAGGGGCATGGTTCGGTTCAGTCAAGCATAATGGCACGGAACCGGATCCCTAGATATTGCGCCAGATTTTGGAAAGCAATGGTTTTTTTGGCGCTGGCGTCTTCGCGAAAAAGGTTGCCCTCAAGGGCGCCGTGCCGCTGCCTTTCGTAGGAGCTTCACCCCTTTGCGCAGCGCCGCGTCTTTTCGCACCCAGGTGGGCATTTTTGAGACTGGCTTCACAGCTCTTGCCGGTGCTGAAAGTGCCGATACGGGCGGCGTAGCGGCACTTGAGGCCCGGTTGACCTGGATGTGAGGTTTGACACCCAGGCCCGCAATGGGCTGGCCCGAGGGGCGGAAATAGCGCGCGATGGTCAGCTTCAGACGGGAGCCGTCCGGCAACGGAATGATGGACTGCATGGACCCCTTGCCGAAGCTACGCTCCCCCAGGAGAGTCGCCCGGCGATGATCTCGCAGGGCCGCGGCGACGATCTCCGATGCCGACGCCGTGCCCTGATTGATCAGCACGACCATGGGGACGCCGGTCAGGGTGCCCTTTGAGTGGGCGAACTCACTTTCACGTAGCCGCCCGCGTTTGCCTACCTTACGTACGATGAGCCCCTTGCCCAGAAAGTGGTCCGCGAGGCGAATCCCCTCGTCCATGAGCCCGCCGGGGTTGTTCCGCAGGTCCAACACCAGTCCCTTGAGCTTGCCTCCCTGCGCCTTGCGCAGAACGCGGATGGCCCGCATGACGGCTCGCGCGGAGCCGTGGGAGAAGCGGCGTACCTGCACCAGCCCCACACCGTGTCCCACCGATCCCTTCAATACGTCCATGGTGCGGATGGTGTCGCGCACCAGTGAGAGCGTTCGGGGACGCATTTGTTTTCCCCTGGAGCCCTGCTTCTTCCCTCGTTTGGGATCACGAGGTCGGATCGTCAACTTCACCCGAGACCCTCTTCGACCTCGGAGACGAGTGGTGATGCGCGGCAGATCCCACTGCCTGACGGAGTGCCCATCGATAGATAGGAGTGTGTCTCCGGTGCGTATTCTGGCGCGTTGGGCAGGCCCGCCGGGAGCGGCGGAGAGGACGATGACCCGGCCTCGTCGGCGGGTGAGTGTGAGTCCCACGCCGCTGAACCGGCCGGTGAGCATGGAGCGGAGCCGCTTCACCTGGTTGGCTGAAAAAAACTGTGTGTGGGGATCCAGGCCTCGGACCATGCCCCGGATGGAGTCTTCAATGACGCGATCACGATTTACGGGGACTACGTATTCGTTCTCCACGTAGCTCAGAACCCGGGCGAAGACTGCGAGCTTCTGGTAGGGGCTCTTGCGCTTCTTCGGCTTGCGGGCCCACGCCTGGCCAAGGGTTAACCCGGCCACGAGGCCCGGGAGGATGCCTGCCAGGACGAGGGCTGTAGGGACCCAAGCCCGCCGTCGCCACCAGGGGACGCCCGGCCCTCGCCGAAAACCCGGAACAGACTTCCGGGGCGTGGAACTAGGGAGTTCTTTTTTTGCTGATGGTTCCATGGTTCTAGATCTTGCCCGGTTTTGGAGCGACGGTCGACGTCGGGTTTTTGGGGGGACACGCGGCGGTCCACCTCCCGCCCGGTACCTGTAGCACGGGTACGTACACCAGACGGCCTCGAAGTCGCTGGAGTCGCTCGGGATCGGGCGAGCGGTAGCCGTAGCCGGTGTGTGTTCGCTGCTCCCAGATGTCGCGCAGGGCGCGCATATTGGATGGATGATTGATGAGCCAGGTGATGCCCGAGTAGAAGAATCCGGGCGTGGTGGTGAGGGCGGGGCAGGGCTTGAGCTTCTGCTTGATGTGGGTGAAGAGGTTCACGAGGGTCATCCTCGTCGAGATCCGCCCCTTTCCCAAATCGAAGACCCGCGGCACCCCAAGGGCGAGCCAACGGTATCGGCGTCGTTGCCGCGCTACCCGCGCCGACAGCACGAGGGCCTGCACCGGCACGGAGTTGGTGAGCTTGGACAGCGGGTACGCGTAGTGAAACCCCAGGACGCGATCGAAGACCCAAAGGTAGACCCGGTGAGTCTTGGGGTCGGGGAACCGCTTGATCAGCCCCACATGCGTGAATCCACTGGTGGTCTCCAATAGGTGCTCGGTTTCGAAATAGAAGCTCCCCACCGCCAGTGCGGGTTCGCCTGCCGCCAGGATCCCAAGCAGCCGCGCCCGAACCGCCGGGGTGAGGGAGGTCTTGGCCAGGGTCGTCAGCCTCTTTCGAATGTGTTTGATCTCGGCCGCCAGGCGTACGTAGGCAAGGCGATCGGCCTCGAGCCGAGCTCCATGGTGTGCCCTCGCCGCCGGTAGGGCTGCTTGGCGGTGTCCGTGCAGGATGTACTCCTGGCGAGCGAGCTCCCGTAGCACCACCGGGTGTAGTCGCGCCAGCCGCGCGCCCTGTCGCCAGCGCAACCGCTTGCCGCGCGGCCCGGCGGGAGGCTCGATCTGGGTGACGGCTCGATCGAAGGCGCCGGCCCCGAAGGTCCTGTCGAAGCGCCGGCGGGTCCGAGCCAAATGGGCAAGGATGGAGCGGAGCTGATCCGCTGAGACCCGTCCGTGATGCCAGCCGGGCCCCAAGGAGGAGAGCAGGGCGCGCTCGTGGAAGACGCGATAGCGGCGGGCGTCGAATAGAATCCCGGCCTGGCGGGCACCCCTCTCGAGGTGACGCGTGAACCGAGTGAGGGAGGCGGCGGCTTCTTTTCGGTTCGCGTAGAGCGCGTTGGCCAAGCGGCGGAATGGGACGTCCTTTAGTGGCGACCCCGCAGACGCTCGTTGACCCAACATCCGAGCCGAATAGGAGAGGCGCTCCATCAGGGCGATGACCAGACGTTGGGCCCACTCTCCGGCATGCTTTCGCCGGTTTTGGGGTGGGAGTCGTGGTCGTCGTAGGGCCACGAAGTCCTTCCAGCGAAGGCGACGGAGCGCAGCGGCGTGGCGGCGCCAGAAGTCGCCATCGGTCAAATCCTTCCGCGCGGCGGCCTGGGCGATGCCGAAGGCGAGGTGTAGCATCGCCGTCTGCGCGGTGGAGACCACGGGCCAACTGTACACCAAGCGTGTACGACCCCGGGTGTGCCAGGGGCGTTGTGGGTTCCGATCCACGGCTACGGCGAATAGGTGCGATTCCCAGGCTGGTCCGAAGAGACCGAGGTCGAAGCTGGCGCCGGGCCCGCGGTCCAGATCCAGCAGGGCGTTTCTGCCCCGGGAGCACAGGTTGACAGTCTTTGGGAAGAGATCGTCTCCGTTGTACAGGTAGCTGTGCATGTAGTCGCGGTTGGCGATGAACCGCGAAAAGAGGCGCCCGTCCCCGGGCGGAGAGAAGGCCGGCCCCTCCACGGTGAGGGGACGGGTGACGGGTCTGGACGGCGGAGTTGGTGTACGCGTCTTGGCGGGGCAGCCCGACAAGACGGCGAGGAGGAGCATCGAGAAAGGAACCAGCTCAGAGGCGGACTGATGCATAGCCAATAGGGCCCGACCAGCAATAATCAGATCGCTCAGCTCGCCGATCCATCCCCGCTGACTGCGTCCCTCGTCACTCGGAATCATGGGGATTTCCTCGCTCCTTGGTCCTTGCCACCGGGGCGCCTCGACGACCTGAACTGATCTCCTTATTCCTGGTCGGACCCTTAGGGGGCTATTTAAGGGAGGCGTCCTTGGCGTCGAGCTTCACGACCATGGTGCCGAGCCGGACCTTGAGTAGCCCCTTGGCGTCGATACTCTCCACGACTCCGGATTTTCCCGAGAAGAGCCCGCGGTTGACGCGAATGGAGTCGTGCTGGCGGATGCCGCGCGCTTTCTTGACCTGCTTGTCTTTCCGGATGGCCTCCTTGACCTCTACGAAGTCGTTCTGGCGGCTCCATGCGAGGTGGTGATACAGAGGCAACAGAGCTTGTATGGCTCCCCGGGCCAGGTCGGCGAATTCGGATCCAGCCCCGCAGACCTCCTGGAGATCGTAGGTACGACGTACGACGATCACCTTCGTCTCACCCGCCGTGGTCGACTCCGAAGCGTCCGCGAATTCCTGCACGAGGCCGCGCAGCGCATCAGCGTCCAGCGCGGAGGGGGCGGACATGTCACCGTCCGCGAACCCCACGCCGAAGTCCTCCGGCAAGACCGCGAGCAGGTCCACCAAGGACTGCATGTGCCAGCGATCGGCCAGTTTTGTGACCATGTTCTGCCGGTCCACCGTGGCGTTGGGGTGCAGCTTGAGGCAGATCTCCACGCCTTGCTCGTGTACCACTACGCACAGCACCATGTGCTCGCGGAAGGGGGACGGATCCGCCACCAGGGAGCTCATGGGCCTGGCGCTCGTGTTCCTGGTAAACAGATCTTTGCGCTCGTCCTCGGAGCGAGTGAAGTACAGATGCTGGTCCGAGACCGTGTTGTTGTTCCAGAGCGCGGGGTGTTCCACCGAAACCTCGCAGGTCAGCGGTGGGCTTTCTTCTGACGGCTGGAGAGGAGATAGTTGTTGCCCCAGGGACACCAGCTTGTCCTTGACCCGCATGCGTTCGAGGTTGAACACGTTGCTCTGCCATTTGGAGGGTGCGTAGGCTTCGAAATCACACACCTCAAACCCGTCGAACATCTGCATCGGTCCTCGGATAGCTCGCCATGCGAAGGGCCGGTCGCCTTGGGCGGCGCCGGGATCCTTGGCCTACTGCTGGCGGTTGGGATCCTGGTCGTCGGGATAGGTGCCGGGCTGCTGCTCCGGAGCCTGCTCGTGTCCTGCCTGGGCCTGTTGTCCCGAGGAGTACTGATCCGACGCCATCCCCTCAGCGGGTTGTCCAGGCACTGCGCCGGAGTCGTAGCCTCCCTGGGCGACCTCACCCGAGCCGGACTGATCGTAGCCACCGCCAAAGTCTGCGGGGGGAACGGCGGTCTCCGCGGTGACGTCCGGCACGGCTTCAGCGTACTGGCCGTCCGCCCCGGCTTCAGCGTACTGGCCGTCCGGCGCGGCTTCAGCGTACTGACCGTCCGGCGCGGCTTCAGCGTACTGGCCGTCCGCCCCGGCTTCAGCGTACTGACCGTCCGGCACGGCTTCGATGCCCATATCCTCGGACTCGATGATGTCTAATTCGTCATCGAGTGCATGCTCCTGGTAGGCCTCCTCAGGGACGTCCTCTCCGCGGAGCTTTCGGTTGTAGATGTCTAGGGACCTACAGAGATCTTCGTACGAAATCATGGATGTCTACCACCGGGCGATGACTGTTCGCCAGTCCGCTGAAAATACCAGTGCCTACCGACTCGCGCAAGAACAAGTTGGCCTAGGGCCCTACACAGAAGTTGTCAGGGGCGCCGTGGCGCCGGCCGCGTCTTGGCGTCAGCGATCTTGACCACGAAGACGAGGGGCTGGCCGCGACGATATAGGCGCACGACGATGCGGCGCGCCGTGCGCAGGGACTGCCAGAGTCGCACCAGATCGCCGGGATGGGAGAGGGGTAAGCCGTTCACGTCCGCGATGATGTCTCCAGTCTGGAGCCCGGCGCGTTTCAGGCAGGGATCCCCGGGGTGAAAACGACGGAGGTACCAACCGCCGAAGACGGTGCTGGTGCGTCCTTTAGGACGTTTCCAGAAGTGCTTACCGCCCGGGAGTTGGCTCGTGGGGATCCGGGTAACATCCACGCCTCGCAAGAAGACGCCTGGGGTGTAGTCCAGAATTGTGAGCAGTTGGCGTCGCTCGATGACGCCGCCTGGCGCCGGGCAGGCGGGGTAGGGCAGTCTGCGCTGGAGCTCGGGGGCCCGCCGGGGGGGGCGGCGTCTCTCCTCGGGCGGGGACTCGGTGCTTCGCGCCACGAAGGGATCGTCTGGCATCCCAGACTTTTTGGGGCTGGCCACCGATAGGATCGCGCCAGCGGCCAGCAGTAGCGTGGGCAGGACCACCGGGCAGAGTTTATTAGGGTGGGAACTATTCTGCGTCATTTGGCTCCAGCCGGCCCAGCACCGCGGCCTCCAGGTCCGCCGCCACCGACTCGAAGTCCTGGTTGGCGTCGAGGTTCTCCACGTTCTGCTCGGGGAGGCGTCGGGCCAGCTCATCGTATAGAGAGGCGACCTGACGCTGAAACTGCATCTTGTCGTAGATCTCCTCGTCTCCACCCCGTGTCCCCCTGCGATGGGCGGCCACCTCCGGATCCACACGAAACAGCAGCGTCAAGTCGGGGGCACGCGCCTCGCGGTTCAGGGACGCTACCCAGTCCAAGTCCAGATCAATGGATTGGTAGGCCAGCGAGGACAGGACGTAGCGGTCGCTCAACACGTGTACGCCCTTGGCCAACAGTGGCTCGATCTCCGTCTGCAGGTGGTCAATGCGGTCGGCGGCGAAGAGGAGCGCCAGGGCTGCAGGATCGGGCGGGGAGTCCACCTGGCCCAGCTTTTCACGGATCAGTCGGCCCACCGGGCCGGACGAGGGCTCGGCCGTGAGATGGGCTGGAATCTGTCGATTCGTGAGGGTTTCGAGCAACCGGCGGGCCTGGCTGGACGTACCGGCACCATCAATTCCCTCGATGGCGATGAAGACGCCGCGGCTCAGGACTCTTTACCGACGGGACGGTCTGTGTACCGGGTACCGCCGTACTGCTCCACCAACTCGTCATCAAATTTGTCGGCGTAGGCGGCGACGCGCTCGATCATCTCCACAACCTCGGAGCGGTCGAGATCCCGCGTGGTGCGGTCGGCGGTGATGATGACCCGATCCTGGCGCACGGCGAAGGCGCAGGACCAGAGCTGGTCGGCGTTGAGGGCGAGTAGCTTCTCGAAGATCTTGTCTCGCCCTTCGTCGGGCAGGATGATCACCGGCGCGACCACCTGGAAATATCCGAAGTCGCTTTCTTTGTCTCCGGCCAGCAGATGGATTCGTACGGACGCCGACCCCTGTCGGAACGCCCAGGCCGGGTGGCCGTCAGCGGTCTTCATTTTTACGTCATCAGGGGTGAGTCCCTCTTCTTTGAGGTGGCTCTCTACCAGGGTGATAACGCGATCCAACTCAGCCGTTTGTTTTTCCGTGGGCATCGGTCCCTCCAGGTAATGGATGAACTAGAGACTACCCAGGCTGAAGCCGATTGCAAGTGCCAGGGTTCGATGGGGCAATTTCCGGTTGGGATATCACAGGGCGGGGAGGAGTCGATCCCGGTCCGTGCCCTCGAGTAGCTCGCCGAAGCGCCCGTCGTCTTCGAGGGCCTCGAGAAGCCCCGAGATCGCGGTCGCCACCGCCGGGGGGGGCTCCCGACCCGTGAGCAGCAGGTACCGGAGCAGCACGAATGTCGTCTGCACCACGTCGGTGAGACAGTACTGGCGGATCTCCTCGATGCGTCCGGCCCGATGCAACCCCTCCACCTGGCTCCCGTCCACACCCATCTTGCCGGGCAGCCCGATGAGCCGGGCGGCGTTGTCCAGGGAGGTCATCCTCGCGGCGCCTCGATCGGCCAGGGCGTCGCCGAGATCCAGGTGGCCTTCGTCGCTATATCGGTAGCGCACGTCCCGACGCTGGTAGTACCAGCCCATGGGAACGCAGTGTTTCAAGGAGCGCAGGAGGATCACCGGCAGATCGAAGCCCCGCCCGTTCCAGGTGACGAGGGTGGGTGCTTCCCGCGCCATGAACTCGGAGAACGCGCGAAGCTGGCCCTCCTCGTCCTGGCCTTCGCCGATGATGCCCAGCCGCTTGAAGGTGAGGTCGTGTCCCAGCCAGAGCACGCCGATGGCCACCGGACGGTGGGCGAAGATGGGCGGGAAGGGCTTCTCCTGCCCCGGAGGGGTGTCCGGCGTCTTGTAGAGCGATTCGTCCGGAACGGTCTCAATGTCCATGGTTAGCAAGCTGACTTGTCGCATGGTACCTCCACGGCCGCGAGCAAGGCCGCGGCAAAATCCGGGATCAGTGTCGAAGCCGCCCCAAGGCGGACCCCAGTAGCAGGATCCCGGGCACGCCCAGGGCAGCCAGAAACACCAGGAGCCAGAGCAGGTTGGGATCCGCGCGGGGTGTGGGCGCCAGGTGCATGAGGGCTACCCGGGACCCCAGGTGGCTGGGCCAGAAGGAGAGCGCCTGCCGATGAAGCTCGATGGCTCTGCCCTTGCGACCGCGGGCCTCCTGTCCCAGTGCCCGGAGATAGGTGGCGTCCGCCAGCGCAATCTGCCGTCTGCGTCGGTCCTTAGTCCCCGACTTCGCGGAGAGAAGGTGCGCGGCGCGCTCGTACTGGGAAGCAGCCTGGACCAGACGGCCTTTGAGGGTAAGCGCCTCCCCCTGCGCCAAGAGCATGGGAAACAGCTTAGCCCGCTCCTTGAATTCCGGTGCCCTGCGCAGGATCTCCTCGCCGTCAGCGAGCGCCCCCTTCAGATCGCCCCGTCCGAACTTGGCGAGGGCCTCGTCCAGCCGCCGGTTCCAGCGGCTGCCCCGCATCTCGTCCTGCTTGGAAAACAGCAGCCGCACCAGCTCCCTGCCGGGAATAGATCGGTCGTAGCGGCCGCTGGTAATGCGCTCCAACTCCTTTCGGGTCTCCACGATGGCCCGATCGCGGAAGCTCAGGTACAGCTTCTGCATCCGGGCCGTCTCTTGACCGCCGGGCAGCTTCAGGCGTCGCACCCGAACCCGCGGGCGGGTCCCCTTGAAGTAGGCGCGAAGTCCCTGGCGGGCGGCGCGTCGCAGGTCCAGATCCGCGTGGTCGGTCAAGCGGATGATGGCGACCACCGCCTCTGCGTCACGGAACCGGCCGTAGGCGGCCAGCAGCAGGAGCTTGAGCCGCTGGTCGGCCATGGCGAGGGCGTGATCCGGGTTGGCCTCTTGCATGGTGGTCAGTAAATGAAAGGAGAAGCGTCGCACCAGAAAGCGGTTTCGCTGTTTCTTCCAGTCCCGCACCTTCAAGCGGCTCAGCTTAAGTAGCCCGGGGACCGCGTAACCGCCCAGACCACGAATGGCGCGCACCACCTCCCACCGGAAGGTGATCCCATAGGGGGCGAAGGCGAAGCGCACCAGGGGCTCGGCGATGCGTAGATCCCGCATGGCGCTGAGGCCCCGGAGGATACACGCGGACTCCAAGAGCGCCACATAGGCCCGCCGGCGACCGGAATCGGCGGGCACCGGACTGGCGATGATGGTCGCCACCATGTCCTCATCCGCGGGGGATTTCTCGCCGGGTTTGAGCTTAGGGATGTTGAACCATCCGGTGGGGCCCGGGAGCGTCATCCTTGCCCGGGCCAGCATGATGCGCTGCTTCTCGGTGAAGACCCGAAGCTTCGCGCGCTGGAGGCGCCGCAAGTACACCGTGCGCCGGCTGTCGTCGGCCCCTGAGATGACACTACAAGCGGATCGACGCACCTTGACGTCGGCGTGAGCCAGCCGCGCATGGAGGGCATCGAAGGCCGCGTTGCTGTCTGGGGATGCCGACGTGGTTGCCCCCACCGAAGTCGAAGCCCCCGCCGGAGTCGAAGCCCCCGCCGGAGTCGAAGCGCCCGCCGGCGCAGACAGGACCAGCGCCGCCATCACCGTGCCGAGGTAGACCATGGAATTGGGGATAGCACCCGGTCGAAGCGAAGTCAAAAGGGCACCGGGAATGGGGTGCCAAAATTCCACTTGGCACCATTGGTAATGCGGTGCCTCCAGGGATTTTCGTCGTCCGAAAAATCCACTCGAAAGTAGGGGAATTCCAAAATCAGGGTTTTGGGTCAACCATCCAAGGCTTGCTTGGGGTCATTTTTGACAAGGTGTAGGTGTTGTGACTACAGTATACTACCTGAATGTGTGTCTGCTCAATACATGTGAGTCTGTGTCGTATAGGAATAAAAGAGCTAAATAGGATCATGATATACGGATCGATTGACGTTCTGTGTATATAGCCGGTATGGTTCATTTGCGTTGTTTTGTTGAGGGGGTAATTGTTCTAATTGGAAGGGTGTGTGATGTGGGGAGTGGTAGGGGGGATTGTCCTTTAACGGGAGCTATGGCCTGTATTCGGTGGTTCTAGACTGGGCGTATTTAGTGATGTGGTTTGGTTAGGCTAATTCGTATGGGCGTATTGTTTGATGTGAATAAGGCTTAATAATTATGTCAATACGGTTGATGTGTGACGTTAATCCATAATAGATCTTTATTGTGAGGGCTTGGGTACAAGGGAGCCGGGGAGTATGGCCTTCAACTGTGAGGTGTTTCGTGGCAGTGTCGCGTCCATGCGAAGCCGAATATCGGGACCGACTCTTTCGTCGAACGCTCTTTTGCGTCTGATCGCGCTCGGTCTGGTGATGGTCTGCGCCTGCGGGCCAACGGTCCCCCGCTCCAGGACCGGCGGCGCTGACGGCCTGGGGGCATCGGCTCCACCTCACTCCGCCGATACGCGCCGAAAGCAAAGCGCGGTGCTCGCCCTGGCCGCCCGGGAACGCCGGTGCCGTGGCGGCGACGCCTGGGCCTGCTACCTCGCCGGCAGTGACTACCGTTGGGGCCGGGGCGCGGCGCAAAACTTCAAGCGCGCCGCCGACTTTTACCGCCTGGCTTGCGACACCCGGTCGCCGCGCAAATCCGTCGCAAAGGCTTGCACCGACCTTGGCTATCTGTACAACCACGGTCACGGTCACGGTCACGGTCTCAAGCGGGAACCCGGCAAGGCGATCTACTACTACCGGCGCGGCTGCGATGGAGGCAACGCCCTGGGCTGTAACAATCTCGGTGTGCTTTTTGATCACGGCAAACACGGCGTGACTCGTGACACTGTCAGGGCGATGAAGCTTTTCCAAAGAGCTTGCAAAGGCAAGAGCGCCATTGCCTGTAGCAACCTGGGCCTGGGCTATCGCAAAGGACGTGGGCTCAAAAGAGACCTCCGTCGGGCGCAGCGGCTCTTCGTCACGGCCTGCGATGGAAAGGGGTCGGCGGGGTGTCGCCACGCCGGTTGGGGCGTGCTTCGAGGTCACGGCCCAAAGCGCGATTGGCGTGCGGCGCTCGGGTACTTCATCCGCGGTTGCGACCTGGCGCGTGACAGGAGAGATAGCGGCAGTTGCCGCTCCCGGGATCGTATGCGTGGCCTCGAGGGGGCTCTCGGTGTGACCTCCGGCGCGGTCTGCCAGATGCGAGGCCTCTGGAACCCCCAGGGCGGCCGCCTGGTGGCACTGGGCGATGCCGGGGTGAGCCGCCTCGATAGCGTCACCTTTGCCTCGCTACGCTGGAGCTCGGCTCTGATGGCTCGGGTGGTGATCCCTCGCAAAGCCGGAGCCCCGCCACGGGTGGTTCTCGACGATGGGCGTGTTCGGATCCGAGCGCTGGTGATCCCGACCCGGTTCGGCCACGCGCCCAGATTCTACCTCGCTAAGCAGCACCGTGTCTCACCGGTGGTTTGGCTCGCCCCGGGCCTACGGTTGCAACTGGGGGGCTACGGCAGCGGCGTGCAAGCCACGGCAAAACTATGGGTCGTGAAGCCGCTGGGCCGGCGGAAGATGGTCTTTGGGCTCACCTGCGACGCGGTCAGCCTGCATCGTCCCGCCTGGAAGCGCCCCGCGAATTGGCCGGCCGGCGGACCCGCCCTGGGCCGTCGGCTGCTGGTGCGTAGCGCCCAGGTGGGCCTGGCCGCCAAGCCTCAGGGCCGGTTCCGGGCGTACGTTCCCAAGCCCGGTCTGTCCACAGGTGTGCTGGGGATGCTCGGCGCCGGGGGAAAGGGAATCACTCCGCGTCCGACAACCACCCAAAGCAAGCGGCCGCCGACCCTTCCTGTCGAGCTGCTGGCCAAGCGTGGCGCGTGGCGGCGGATCCGCTATGGGGGGCACCGGTATGGCTTCGTCGCCTGGGTCCGGGGCAAGGTTCTTCGTCCCATGAACAAAACGGTCTTGGGGGCCCTCATGGGGGGGGCCGGCGGGCTGGGCCTGTCGGGGCGCGGTCGCCGCGGCGGAAAGACAATCCGAAGCTGGCGCTGTGGCCACGAGGTTGCGTTGAGTGTGCGCCGAGTCGATGGCACGACCCGTCGGATCGGTGTGCTGCACCCCAATATCCGCTTCACCGTGGTGCCTACAAAGTCGGCCATGGTGACGATTCGTATCCGGGGGCTACGCTGGCTGAAGCTGCTCCCCAAGGCGGAGCTCGTCCTCGCGGCCAAGGTGCTGGGCGCGGTCTGCAAAAAGGACAGGTAGCTCGCTCGACCCGCCGGCGGTCTTAGGGGCATCCCTACAAATCCGTTGACGGGCGTTTCAGGAGTGATTGCCTGGATAGTTGCCCATTCGCTGGTTGCATGACGCAGACGAGGGTGCCTACCGATCAGCATGTCCAGCCAGTCGGAAACGCTGAATTCGGGCTCATGAGACGATTTCTGGCGCCGGCGGTCAGCCCGTGCCGGCGCCGCCATGCAAGTTTCGCAGGGAGCGCCACCCGCTCGTCGTGAGATGCAGGTACGAGCGTCGTGTGAAACCGCCAACGTGGGGGCGTGCCGGTGTTTTTTCCAGGGAAGAAGGCGGGCACGCCCTGAGCGTTCGCGACCTCGCCTGACGCGGGCGCCGACCAGTAGCGTGTGCGTTGTCGCCTTCCACGTCTCGTGGGAGGCGCATATCAGCAGAGACAGATTGGGTTGCGCGTCCAGGGAAATAAGCGGTCATAACCACTGCACTTCGTTTTCAAGTGAGGTGATTGTGACCGGATTATTGGGTGCAGCGGCCAATACCTGGGGACTTGGCGGGTCCAAGTGTTGCCATGGTTGCCGTTCGGGCTCCCAAAGCGGTCACAACCACTGCACTTCGTTTTCAAGTGGGGTGATTGTGACCGCGTGGGAGGACGCCTCCGATGCATTTGGCCCTCCGAGCGTTGGGATGAAGTATTATCGCCACCGGATACAGACGACGACGAGGGACGGCCGGTGTGCGCGACCTGTCCGAACGCGAGGCATTGCCTGAAACGAGGCAAGCGATAGCACCTTCGGGTTGACCGCCAGGACCGGGCCCCAGATCGACTGGGAGCATCCCCCATACTCCGTGCGGGAGAAGGCCCGCTACGACAGGCGCCCCGGGGTTGAGCGGGCAATCGGGCGACTGAAGGTAGACCTGCACGGAGCGCACCTCACCCACCGAAACGCCCTGCGAGCCCTAAGTCCACCTCGACCGGAAGCTGCTCATCTTGCACTTGCTACTGACTGCGTGAAGTCGCCTTGCGCGGCCGCGCCGCCAGGAGGGCGATCATCGACCAGACGAATTCGTTGGGATGCTCTTAGGGGGCAGGGGTGAGGTTGCAGGTGCCGGGGGTGTGGGTGATCTGGCCGGTGGAGGTGATACGGCTGGCCTTTTGGAAGGTGAGCCGGCCCTTCACGCGGGCCAGGCAGTGCTCCTGGATGGAGAGGTTTTCGCCGGTGATGTCGATCTGGAAATAGTTGTAGCGGAGGGATCGCTTCCCTCCCTTCCAGAACCGCTCAGGGGGCTGGTTGGGCTTGTCTTTGTGGCAGGCCCGGGTGGAGTGACGGAAGTGCTGGGGGGCGCCGCCGCCGCCCGCCACCAGCACCAGAACACCGCCCGAGAGGTACACCGCCGTGGTGTGGTTGTGGCCGCTCAAGGCGACGACGTTCACCGAGCTGTGGCGCTTTTTGAAGGCGCGCAGCTTCGTTAGCGGATCGTGCTTCGTGGACAGGGGTGGGTGTCTCGAGCAGGAGAAGGAGGGCTTGTGGTACTGCACAAATACGTGGCGAACGCCCTTGGCTGCCCCTTGGTCCAACACCCGGTCCATCCACCGTATCTGGGTTTTAAAGGAGGCGCGCTCACAGAGCCACTCGCGGTCCGCCTGGGCAAAGTCCGCGTGGGTTCCAGCGGCGGGATAGCCGCCCGCACACAGGTTCACGAACAGGGACCGTCCGATGCGAAAGGCGTAGTAGTGCGGGAGCACGGTGCGGCCGTTTTCAATCAGCTTCAGGTGGGGAAAGGCGCGAAAAAACTGCGCCAATGCGGGTGGCTCACCGCGTTTTTGCCAGGAGTCGTGGTTGCCGATGATGGGGAACACGCGATTTGGAGGTACCTTGGACAGAAAGACCCGCCTCGCCCAATCCCAGTCCTTGGTGCAGGAGCCGCGGTACACGAGATCTCCGGTGAAGAGGCCGAAGTGTGGACGGTTGGCGGCGGTGCCGGTCGCCCGAAGACGATCCGCCACGGCGCCCAGGACGAGGGCCGGCGCCTGCTCGACAATGGCGCAGTCCTCGGTGGTTGAGGGAGCGTCGGGCGTGTAGAGCACCCGGCAGTGTTTCCGGCTCTTTTTGTGTTTGCTCGGTGGGCTGCAGCGGCAGTGCGGAGCCCGGGTGTCGCCGAGGACCAGGAAGCGGATCTTTTCGGAGTCCTTCACCAGCCGGGCGGGAAAACTCAGCATCCGCTCGATTCCCCCGGTGGCCACGGAGGCGGCGTCGGGGGCCTGCGCGGAGGCGGCGTCGGGAGTCTGCGCGGAGGCGGCGTCGGG
>JAOZUO010000058.1:21753-45597 GCA_029938605.1 Deltaproteobacteria bacterium
CTGCGCGGAGGCGGCGTCGGGAGTCTGCGCGGAGGCGGCGTCGGGGGCCTGTGCGGAGGCGGCGTCGGGGGCCTGTGCGGAGGCGGCGTCGGGGGCGGGTGGCGGCGTCTTGGTGGATTTGGTGCAGCCGGCGTTGACCCCGAACGTGAGCATGAGCAGGAGCAGAAGCAGGAGTGTGGAGTGTCGTTGGAGCATATGGAGTTACGGACCGCTGGAGGTTTCAGGACTCAGTGCCCTTACCGGGTCAATGGGAACCTGAGCAGGCGAAGTTGTCGCTGGGTTTCTAGCACAACCAGGGTGGAACCGTCGGCGCTGTAGCCGAGGCCGAGTACGGCGGTCACAGTGGATTTGGGTCGCACGACGCGGATCAGCGCTCCTGTGGCGACCTCGTAGAAACGAACGACTGAGCCTACGGCGCAGGCGAGGACACGGGTGTCGGGTCTCAGCGCGCAGGAGACGATGCCCGGGGGGGTTGCGATGCGGCGGTGGTCGACGCGGCGTCCGGTTGTCGCGTTCACGATTCGAAGGAACCCCGATCGGTGGTAGGTGAGTAGCCTTTTGGAGTCGGGGGAGAAGCGCAGCGCCATCACCTCGAGGATGCGGTGGAGGTGTCCGGGGTGGACCCACAGCTGCTTCTTTGTGCGTAGGTCGTACACGGCCAGCTCGTCTACGCCGCCCACCTCCACGAAGCGCTGACTGTCGGGGGAGACTCCCACCCAGTACGGGCTCTTGAGGGCCCCGAAGCTGCTTCGGCGTACGCCGAGGGGCGACCACAGGTGGACCTTTTCGGTGGCGGTGGTGGTGATCCACGTTTTGCCGTCCGGGGTGGGAAGCAAGGAGCGGAGCCCTCGCGCAGTGGTGGGTCGCATGGCCATGGGCCAGCCGCCGGCCATGGTGTAGCGTCGGAGACGGTCCGTGGGACCGTGCAGGTAGACGAACCGCTCCTTCGGCGACAGGGCCACGCGCAGCCCGCGGAGGGGGTTGGCGCCCCGGGGTGGGACCACCTTGCGACGCCAGAGGCGAACGAACCGGTTTGCCCGTCGGGTGCGCAGGGTCCAGGCCGATAGGGCTGGAGGGTGGTGGCCCAGCACCAGCCGTGTGCCATTGCCGGACAGGGCGAGGGACACGATCCGGCCGGAGGCCACCGACAGGAGGAGTTGCTGGGGGGTCGGCAGGGCTAGCGTGGCCGGAGGGCCGGCCGGGCGGGGAGTCGCCTTGTGTGGGAGGCCGATGCGGCGTTTGTGCCGCGAAGACTGCCAAATCGCCAGGCGGTGGTCCTTGCGGGGCGCCACGGCCAGGAGGCCATCTGGGCTGAGCGACAGGGAGGTCGTGGGGCTCCCGGTGACCGCGCGGCTGCTCAGGATGCGCCCCGTGGCGGTGAGGATCTCGAAGAGGCGGCCCTGGGCCGACAAGGCCATGAGGCGGCGTCCACCGGTCGAGAAACGAAGGCCCACCACGGCGGAGCTGACGCTGGACCAATCGAAGGCGCGGCGACGCTTCAGCGTGGCCCCCTCGAGGAGCTGGATCGCGCCGTTGGCGAGCCCCACCGCCACGAGGCGACCTGTGGGATGCAACGCCAGGGAGGTCACTCGAGCGGAGTCTATGCGGCGCTGGGCCAGGTCCTCGCGGCGGGCCACGTTCACCAGTCGCAGGTGTCCTACCGAAGAGCAGACCGCCAGGTGGGTCCCCCTGGCGTTGAGGGCCAGGTGGCGGGCCTCCAACCCGTAGGGCATCACCACCCGGTGTGTCTCCCGCCCCGTGCGCCAGCTCACCACCTTGGCCCACCCCGTGGCGGCCACGGCAACGTTCGCGCCGGAGGTCAGCTCCAGGCCGTGTACGGCCCGGCCCAAGGGGATCGAGCGGACAACCTTGCCTGTCTCGACGTGCCACACTTTCAGCGCGCAGGCGTCGTACCCCGCTGCGAGGAGGTGGTCTCCAAGTGGGGTGAACCGCACATGGAGGGGGCGGTCCAGCTCATCATCGGTTTGTAGTACTCGGAGGGTCTTGCCGGTCCGCAGGTCCACGAGGTGTATCCGTCCGAAAGTGCCGCCCACGGCTAGAAGGCGGCCATTTGGCGAGAAGTCGGCGGTCCGTCCGGAGTCGGTGTCCCCGGTGAGGAGGTACTGTCGCGCGCCGGCGAACCAGGGTTGTGGGGGAGGCGTTCGGCGCGGGGGGGCCGGACGCACTCGCCGTACCTGGGTACCTCGCCGGGGCGTCTGCGCGTCGTTCGGACACCCGCCCAGTCCCAGGAACAGTACCGCCAACCACTGCAATCGCATGCGCTTCACTGCTTCTGTCCTCACCTGCTTGATTTATACCATAGAGAGACGTCGTCGGTACGCCGTGCTACTGTTGGAACCCAATGCTTCCGAAGGGACATCGACGCCATATTGCGCAGGGTGTGAAGCGGGCCTGGGTGCTTTTCGGCCTGGTGATGTTTGGCGTGGTTCTCGAGGTGGGGATGGGGCTCTACGTGCATCTACACCTCGGGCCGCGCACGGCTGGTTGGAGTCAGACCACCCTGATCTGGACGGTGTCTCTGTCGGTGCTGGCCCTGGTGGAGGGAGTGGTGGGGCTGGTGGTGCACCGCTGGCTCCTGGTCCCGGCCTCGCTCTTGCGGCGGCTACGGGCTTCTTTGAAGCGGGAGGGGCTCGGATCCGGGCCGGAACTAGGAGATGGAAACGGAGATGGAGATGGAGACGGAGGGCGTCTTCCCCTGGAGCTGCTCACCGTGGTGGCCGTGCGGGCGGTGTTCCTCGCTGACGTGGTGGCGTGGATCCTTCTCCAGTTCGTCACCATCTACGGGTTGATCCTGGTGGTGATCACCGGGCAGGTCTGGATCCTGCTGACCTTCGCCGTGGCCTCGTTGGTTCTGCTCACCCGCGTCGCCCCTTCCCGGGCCAGAATCGGGCGGTTGGTCGAGGATCTCAGGGTCCGCTCGGAGAAACGTTAGGGAACGGGAGTGAGCACCACGCGGCGAATGGAGTCCGTCGCGGCTCCATCCGTCGAGGACCCATCTGCGCTGGCGGCGTCAGTCGATTGACACCATGGGCCGGGGTGAACATGCTTGTCGCATGAGTGACGTCTCCACCAGATCCAAGCGGGTGCGACGCCCCGAGTGGCTGCGGGTGAAGCTTCCCGGCGGACCGGAGTACGCCGAGGTGCGACGGACCCTGCGGCGGCTGGGGCTACATACGGTCTGCGCCGAGGCGGCCTGTCCCAATGTAGCCGAGTGCTGGGAGCGGCGTTCCATGACCCTGATGATCCTGGGGGACCGCTGCAGCCGGAGCTGCCGGTTCTGCAATGTGGCCACGAAGCTGGCTGCGCCGCCCGACCCCCAGGAGCCTTTCCGGGTGGCCCAGGCCCTGGCGGAGCTCGAGCTCAAGCACGCGGTGATCACGTCGGTGACCCGGGACGACCTGCCCGATGGCGGCGCGGCCCATTGGGCTGAGACCGTGCGGCAGGTCCGTCAAGCCTGTCCGCGTCTCACGGTGGAGATCCTGGTGCCGGACTTCCAGGGGGATCTGACCGCCGTGGATTGCGTGTTGGAGGCGTCCCCCCACGTATTTGCCCACAACCTGGAGACGGTGCGGAGGCTGACGCCTTCAGTACGGTCTCATGCTTCCTACGACCGCTCCCTGGCCGTGTTGTCCCACGCCGCGACCTCGGGCGCGCTGACCAAGTCGGGGCTCATGGCCGGGCTGGGGGAGTCCGTGGAGGAGCTCCGGCAGGCCATGCGGGACATCCGCTTCACCGGCGCCCTGCTGCTGACCGTGGGCCAGTACCTGCAACCCACCCGGGGCCATCTCCCGGTAGTGGACTACGTGGAGCCGGCGGTCTTTGAGTCCTTAGCGCGGTTCGGCGAGGAGCTGGGTTTTGCCCACGTGGCCGCGGGGCCTCTGGTGCGCAGCTCCTACCACGCCGACGAGGGGGCGCGGATCGCCGCGCAGAAGAGACAGCAGACCACCGACGCCGACCAGCGGTCTAAGCCTCTGAAAACATAGTGTAATGCTGCTGGAGTCCGCCGCCAACAAGTTCACAAGTTAACTACGTCCCCAATTTTCTCTTTGTGCTATAAACGCGCGTTGTTGTGAGAGGAGTGTGCTGAGATGTCTGGAAAGACGGTCGATGAGCTTAGTGTTGGTGATTGGGCTGAGAATGGGCGGACGATTTCGGAGGCTGACGTGTATGCCTTTGGGGGGATCATTGGTGATCTGAACCCGCTGCACACCAATGAGGTGGTCGCCTCGAAGTCGGTTTTCGGCAAGCGCGTGGCCCACGGCATGTTGACGGCGTCGCTCCTGTCGGGGGTGCTGGCGCACCAGCTTCCAGGCAACGGCACCATCTTCATGGGGCTCTCCGTGAAGTTCAAGGCTCCTACGTACTTCGGCGACACGGTCACCGCGCGGGTGGAGATCACCGAGATCGTGAAGCGGCAGGTGACCCTGGCCTGCACCTGTACCAACCAGGACGGCGAGGTGGTGTTGGAGGGTGAAGCCAAGGTGCTGGCTCCGAAGAAGTAGTATGCTCGCAAACGCCCTAGCCCGATTGACAGCGTGGTTGGTCCGGCACCGTCTGGTGGTGACGATCTGCGCAGTGCTGCCCACGCCGTTTCTCATTTACGGCTACCTCAATGTCCAGAGTGTGCTCAAATCCATCGTTGGTTCCAACGAGACGGCCCACTCCACCGTGGTGAGCAAGCTGCTCGCCGAGCGGTTCTCGCGCCAGGTCCAGTTCATGGCGCAGATCACCTTCCACCACCCCAAGCTCACCGCCGATGACGACCCCTTCGATCTGTCAGTCATCACGGTGAACAAGGCGGTTCAGTCCCTGGGTTGCGTGCACAAGGTGATCACCTTCCCCGAGCTGCCCAAGCGGGAGGTGCTCATCGCCAAGGACGGGCACACGCAGATAGCGCTCATCGAGATCGGCGTGCCCGTCAACGCGTACACCCAGGCCGAGGAGTGCATCGCGAAGATTCGCAAGCGTCTGGGGCCCGTGAAGCCGGCGCTCCCCGCCAAGGGTATGGAGGTGCTGATCACCGGGACCCCCGCGGTGAACCTCGACATCGGCAAGATCGTCAAGGAGGACTCCCGGCGGGCAGAGCTCATCGTCATTTTCTTTGCCTTCTTCCTGCTGATCTGGATGTTCCGCAGCGCCAGCGCTTCGGTGCTGCCGCTGCTCACCGCCCTGCTGGCGGTCACCTCCACCCTCACGGTGTGTTACCTGCTCGGACTCATGTGGCGTATCTCCATCTACGTCTCCAACGTCTCCACCATGACCGGCCTTGCCCTGGGGCTGGACTATGCGCTGTTGTATGTGACCCGCTTCAAGGAGGAGCTCGACAACGGCCACGACACGCACAAGGCCCTGGAGATCACCGCGCGCACGGCGGGCAAGGCCATCCTCGGCTCGGGCACCCTGGTGATGTTCGGCTTCGGCGGGCTGTTTTTGCCGGATCTCGTCTTCCCGCGGTCGGTGGCCCTGGCCGGCGTGCTCAGCGTATTTTTCACGCTCTTTTGGACGCTGCTCTTTCTGCCGGTGCTGCTCAGCTACTGGCGGCCGACCCTGGGCTGGCCCCGGTGGGGCTGGTTCCGCGCGAGCCACGCGGCGGTGGACCGCTTCTGGGGGTTCTGGGCGGATATGGTGCTCAAGCGTCCCGTGGTCCCGATCGTGCTGGCGGCGATCATCGTTGGGGTCGCGGCGCCGAACGTCTTCTCCATGAAGGTGTACAACCCGCGCCACGAGATCATCCCCAAGAAGGTGGAGGCTCGGCAGGGAGTGGACCGCATCGTGGACGTCATCGGCGTCGGGCAGATCTACCCCGTCACCGTGCTGGTGGAGCTCAAGGACGGCACCACCTGGAAGGACCCAAAGCGGCAGAAGAAGATCCTGGCGGTGCTCAAGGAGGTGCGCTCCTGGCCCAATGTGGACATCGTGCGCAGCGCCGACATGCTCATGGGCTTGTCCGTGCAGGTGTTTGGCAGGCGCATAGGCATGGACTTCGGGGAGGGGTTCGCGGCAAAGTTCCTCTCAGACGACTACAAGATCTTGTCCATCGATGTCCACGCCAAGGATGTCAATGACCGGAAGCTGAGCGATCTGGTGGTGCTGCTCCGGGAGAAGCTGCCGCAGCAGCTAGCGGACGAACCCGGCATGAAGATCTGGGTGGGCGGGCGCCCCGCCATGTCCTGGGAGACCCTCACCATGCTCTTCGACGCCTTGCCGTTGATGATCCCCATGGTGGTGGTGCTCGCGCTCATCCTCATGGCGCTGCTGTTCAAGTCCTTCGTGATCTCCGGCAAGGCCGTGGTGCTGAACATATTGTCCATGTCCACCACCTTCGGTATTCTGGTGCTGGTGTTCCAGTACGGCTACGGGATTTCGCTGCTTGGCCACGATGGCGCGCCCCCCGGGGCGCTGTCTCTGGCCACCCCCATCGTCATGTTCTGCGTCCTGTTCGGGGTGTCCATGGACTACGAGGTCTTCCTGGTGTCCCGGGTGGAGGAGACCTGGAAGCGCTTGGGTGGTCCCGCGGCGTCGCCCGCTGAACAGGACCGCATCCATCTGGCGGCCATCCGTGAAGGGCTCGCCCGCACGGGGGGCATCATCACCAACGCCGCCTTCCTCATGGTATTGACCTTTGTGGCATTTTTGTCAGGCTCCCTGCTCCCCATGAAGGAGATGGGCTTCGCCCTCGCGCTCGCCGTGGCCCTAGACGCCACCCTGGTGCGGATGATGCTCGTACCGGCCGTGCTCCGACTGGCTGGGCGGCGGACCTGGTGGTGGCCTTTCAGGCGGGCGCCGAAACAGCAATAGCCCCGTCCTGTCTGCAATTTCATCCGTTTGGACTCTTTGACACATTGTGTTATCTTGCCGCCTGTTCACCAGGAGACATAGAGAAGATGAGCGACGCCAGAGTCATTAAGCGGTACGCCAACCGCAAGCTCTACGACACCCAACATAGCTGTTACGTGACTCTGAATCAGATCGCGCAGATGATCCGTGACGGCGAGGATGTCCGAATCATCGACAACAACTCCAAGGAGGATCTCACGTCGGTCACCCTGGCGCAGATCATCTTCGAGGAGGAGAAGAAGCACCGCCTGTTGCCCCTGCAAGGGCTCAAGGCCATCATCCAGACCAGCGGCGAGTCCATCCAGGACTTCGTCCTGCAGATCGGACGTGAGGTGGACGAGCAGGTGGTGAAGGTGTTTCGTCGGGACAAGGATGGCAAGGTTATTACGGAGGAGGACGGGGAGGGCACCTTCGACGACACGCTGACGGAGATCGATGTTGATGCCGGTACGGTGCTCGAGGATGACGTCGCCGCCGCAGTGGAGGCCGCCAGCACCACCGCCGCTTTCCGCGAGTTCCTGGACTCTTCGCAGAAGCGCCTGGATGAGTGGCAGAGCCAGGTCGACGTCCAGGTCCGCAAGGTCGTGGACAACATCCACCCCGTCCCCCGCCTTCAGAAGGACCTGCAGACCGCCCTGGACCGGATCGCCGAGCTCGAGCGTCGCCTCTCAACGCTAGAAAAAAAGTAAGCCCGAAGCTCGGTCCAAAGAAGGGGGTTCTTCTACTCCGTCATCCCGCGAAAGCGGGGATCTGCTTGTAAAAAAGCAGCCTAAGCAAGACGGTCCCCGCTTTCGCGGGGATGACTGTGCCTTTTTCAACGAACGGATAAACGGCGCGTCTGTTGAGATGTGCGGTCTAGTAATCCCAGCCGAGGGATACCGAATAGGTCTGCTGGAACTTGGAGTCATCCTTGAGCTGCTCGGTGACCCACTGGCTGCTGGCCGGGTCGAACTGCAGCAGCTCATCCTTGCTGTTGCCCGGCAGGGACCAGGAGGCCTCGAAGGTCAGCGACAGCCGATAGTAGATGATGCGGAGCCCCAGGAAGATGCGATGCCGCAGGATGGCGTCCTGGTCGTCGAACACGTAGTTCGAGCCGCAGTCGCCGTCGGTGCAGAACTGCCCCGGCGGGATGGGGGTGTTGAAGTTACAGCCCCCGGGATCCACGCTGCACTGCAAGGAGTCGATGTTTGGCGTGGTGTCGATGACCTGGGAGTCAGCGTAGATCCACAGCGCGTTGTAGCCCACGTAGGGGGTGAAGTTGAAGGTTCCACCCACACCGAAGGATTTGGACATCGACACGTCCACGCCGATGATGGTCAGATCCACCTGGGAGGTGCCCACGACCCGCTGTCCCGTGAAGCGCACGGCCAGGGCGGGCGTGGCCCAGTGCAAAAAGCCCTCGTGCAGCGCCAGCTTGGCCGACGCGTTGAGCGAGAAGAGGTGGCTACCCACCAGGTGGGTGAACCCGGCACCCAACTCGAAGCTTGGTACCGGAAACCAAAGCCCCTTGCGGATCTCCATGGCCAGGGTGTGCATGGCGGGATCCGGCGCGCGGTCCAGACCGTTGACCCAGTACTCGGCGTCGTTGTCTATGGTGGTGGCACCGTATTTGGCCGCGAAGGCGAACCCGTTGTATCCCGTGGTCTCCGCCGGTGAGTGGAACTGCGGCGCCAGGGCCATGCCGAGCTGCGACATGAGGTTCCGGAAGCCGGTGTTCGCGTTCAATCGAAGGTTCTGCAAGGGATCCGCAGCCGAGATCGCAGCGTAGTGACGGTACAGCTTCGACAGGTCGAGGTCGTTGCGGTAGGTTTGGGCGTGGGCCGGTCGAACGGAAACCAGTCCCACCACGCACATTACGACCCCAAGGATCATTCCATTTCTTAGGTACTTCATCGCCGTTGAGGGTAGCGTCAGAGTCTCGGTGGTGTCAAGAGAAGGAGCACCCCATGAAGCAGTCCCCAAACCAGCCTCCGAGTCAGCCCGCAAACCAGCCTCCTGGTCAGGCCCCGGAGGAGCCCCGGATAATGCGCGGTGCCACGCTCCCGGGCGATGACCGGGACGACCTGGCTTGGCCCATCGGCGACCCCCCTTTGGGCATCGTCATGGTGGAGCCGCGCATTCCCCCCAACGTCGGAGCCGCGTCACGCATCTGCGCTGCCATCGGGGCCCCTCTCCACCTTGTGGGCAAGCTCACCTACCGGGAGGACCACCCCGCCCGCCGCCGCGCCGGGCTGGACTATTGGCACCTCGTTGAAAAGATCCATCACGCCGATTGGGCCGCCCTGCGGAGCGCCTTCCCCGACCGCCGCTTCCATCTCCTGTCGGTGTACGCCGAGCGCTCCCTCTACGATGTGCGCTTCACCCCAGGCGACCTCCTGGTCTTCGGCTCCGAGGACGACGGTCTCCCCGCCACCATCACCAGCGCCTACCCCGACGAGTGCGTCCGCATCCCCATGGTCCGCGGGGTGCGCAGCCTCAACGTTACCAGCTCCGTGGCCATTGCCGCCTTCGAGGCCGCCCGACAGCTCCGGAAATAACCACCCCTCCCGCGCTACTGTTTTCGGTACCGATTTGCTCGGAATGGTTGTTGTTGTCGTAAATAACAGGTAATCTGCGTTGCGTAAGCGGCGTGGATATTAGTATGGATTACATTCTGGATCTCGATCAAGCTCGGGCGCTCCTATCCGGATTGCCTCACGAGGCCGTGCTCATCGATGAGGATCGCAATATCCTGATGTCCAACCGGGAGCTGAACGCCAACGCCAACGCAGACGCAGACGCAGAAGACAGCGGCGATGGTGGAGAGTGCGTCGGCGGCCGGTGCTATTGGGAGCTGCATGGGGTAACCATGCCCCTGGCGAAGTGCCCTCTGGGAGAAGTGCTGGAGACGGGAAAGGGGGTGGAGCGACGGGTCATGGCCCCCTTGGGCGGGCGGTGGTTCCATCTGGGGATCTACCCCACGGGGCTCAGGACTCCGTTGGGGAAGCGGGTCTTTTTGCACGTAAGTCGGAATTTCTCCTCGGATGCTCAGGACTCGACGGACCTCGGGGGGGTGCCCGACGATGCCGTGCGGTCCCAGCGTCTGGAGTGTCTGGGGCGGCTGGCCGGGGGCGTGGCCCACGACTTCAATAACCTGCTCGCCGTGATCCTGAACTACTCCCGCTTCATCGCCGAGGATCTGGGAGAGGACGACCAGCACTACCGGTCGGCCCGGGAGATCGAGGCCGCCAGCGAGCGCGCCGCGGAGCTCACCCGGCAGCTCCTACTGTTCTCCCGCAAGGAGGAGGTCAAGCCCAAGATCGTCGACATGAAGGTCTTGCTCCAGGGGTTGACCAATCTGCTGGGGCGCACCATCGGCGAGGACATCGACTTGGACATGCGGACCGAAGAGCGGCTCTGGTCCGTGTTGGCCGATCCCACCCAGCTCGAGCAGGTTCTGGTGAATCTGTCCATCAACGCCCGGGACGCCATGCCACGGGGGGGGCGGTTGACCGTGCGTATCAGCAACGCCGTGCTGGACAACGAATTCGCCGCGAGGCACGCGGATATCAAGGCGGGGCTCTATGTGCTCATCACCGTGAGTGACACGGGTGAGGGGATGACCGAGGAGACGCTGGAGCATATCTTCGAGCCGTTTTACACCACCAAGCCGGAGGGGAAGGGTACGGGGTTGGGGCTCTCCATGGCCTACGGCGTGGTGCGCCAAGCCGGCGGAAGCATCCTGGTGGACTCCCAGGTGGACGTGGGGACGCGGTTTCGCATCTTTTTGCCCGCGGTGGATCAGCGGCCTTCGGGGGTCTTCGCCCAGTACGAGCAGTCTCCTTCGGCCGGGAAAGGCGAGACCGTGCTGGTGGTGGAGGATGATGAGCACGTGCGGGCCATGTGTGCGCGGTTCATGAAGCGCGCCGGTTACAATGCGCTCCAGGCAAAAAGCGGCGACGATGTGCTGTTCATCATGGACGCCTTTGAGGGCGAGGTGGACCTGTTGATCACCGACGTGGTCCTGCCCGGCATGTCCGGCAGGGAGGTGGCTCGGCGCCTGCAAGAGCGGTTCCCGTCCATGGCGGTGCTGTTTATGTCCGGCCACAGCCGCGAGGCGGTGTTGGAGTATGGTGTGCTGAGCGCCGACGCGCGGTTCATCGAAAAGCCCTTCACCGTCGATGATCTGCTCCGTCGGGTGCGTGACGCATTGGTGGGCACCGAGATCGATTGAGAACCTAGGACGAGTACCTCTCGCCTTGGGTTCCTGGTACACTTACCGGCTATGTCATTGAAGCGCGATGCGCCGGCCGACACGTGGGTAGAGGAGGACGGGAGCCGGGGAGATGTGTCTGGCGGTCCGGATTCGAATGGGGAAGACTCCGACTCCGGGTACCATGTGGACCCTCAGTGGCGGGGGGTGCTGACGGGGCGGCTCTTGGACGGGCGCTATCAGATCCTGGAGCTCATCGGCGAAGGCGGCATGGGCGCGGTGTACCGGGCGATTCACAAGCACATGGACAAGGAGCTGGCCGTCAAGGTGCTCCTGCCCAAGAACAAGGCCATGGAGGGGGTGACCAAGCGATTCCAGCAAGAGGCCCAATCTGCAAGCCGTCTTGACCACCCAGGCATCACCCAGGTCTTCGATTTCGGCCAGACCGACGACGGGGTGTTCTACCTGGTTATGGCCTATTTGCGGGGATACCCGTTGACCGATCTCATCCGCGACGAGGCCCCACTGCCTGCGGATACAGCCGTGGGGTTCGGGGCCCAGATCTGTGACGCCTTGGCCCACGCTCATACCCAGGGTGTGGTGCATCGGGACCTGAAGCCGGACAATGTCATGATTGTGCCCCAGGCCGATGGCACGGAGCAGGTCAAGTTGTTGGACTTCGGCATCGCCAAGATCACCCAGGGGAAGGGGGCGGCCACCGGCATCACCGAGTTGGGGGCGGTCTTCGGCACACCGGAGTACCTGTCGCCCGAGCAGGCCGCCGGGGATCCCGTGGATCATCGGTCGGACCTGTACTCGGTGGCGGTGCTTCTGTACGAGATGCTCTCGGGGCGGGATCTCTTCTCCGTCGAAACCAAAGTACAGTACCTGGCGGCACACATTCACCATGCGCCCACTCCGCTGACCGCCCTCGTACCGCAATTGGGGGTGTCATCACACCTGGATCAGGTGGTCTTGCGGGGGCTCTCCAAGCAACGGAGTGAACGGTTTCAGTCCGCCGAGGACATGGCCCAGGCCTTGCGGCGCGCGGTGAGCCAGCCGGCGACGCCTGATTCGGACGTTCTCCAGTTGGACTCCAGCGAATCCCTGTCACCTGCCCCTGCCGTGTCGTCGGACAAAACGGTTTCGCCAGAGCAACCCATCGCCCGGTCGCAGTCGGACCTCGAAGCGGAATTCGAAGTGGAGCAGAAGCGCAAGCTGGTGGTTTGGGGACTGGCTTCGGCCGTGGGGGCCCTGGTGGTGTTGGTCATGGCGTTGTCCCTTGTGCTGTCTGATGGCAGCGAGTCGGGCGCCGGCAAGGGGGCGGACGTTCCTCGTGCCAGGGCGAAGGACTCCAGCCTACAGATCGTTGTGGGGCTCATCGCCGACTCTCAGCTCAAACAGGCCGAGGAGCGGCTGAACGAGCTCGTCCAGAAGGTGCCCAAAGATCCCCGCGTGCACCTGCTGTACGGCCATCTGTACTGTCGCCGGAGGGTGGCGGACGCCTGCCTGGCCAGCTACACCACGGCCTTGGTGCTGGACCGGGAGGTGCGGTTGGACAAGCAGTTGCTGGCCAATCTGCTGAAGTTGCTGACCCAGCTCAAGGGACCACGCTGGGGGCGGCCTGCCCGGGTTCGGGCGGTGGGGTTCGCCACTCGCGTCTTCACCAGGGGGTCCATGGGCGAGCCGGTGGTCAAGATGCTCACCGGGTATGTGAACAAGTGGTGGGAGCACGATCTGGTCTGGCGGATCCTTGCATTGCTGGAGCAGCACAAGGCCGCCGGAGGGGTTGACTGGTCCCACGCCTACGAGATCCGTTTTCGCGGCGTGAGCTCCTGTGACCAGCGTAAGAAGTACATCCAGGAGATCATCGTCCGCAAGGACGACAAGCTCCTCCCCTTGCTGGCCAAGCTGTACACGGTCAAGACCCTCAAGAAACCGTACTCCAGACGCCGGATCAGCAACCACTGCCTTCAAAAAGAGGCCGCTGTCGCCATCAGAACCCTGGGGGGCGAAGTTCCCAAGAAGAAACGCTCCAGGTCGCGTGGTTCTAAAAAACACCGACGCGGTAGGTAAATCTGCTGGCAATGGGGGGGGAGGTCAGGGTATGGAAGCACCCATGACTTCCCCCAGCGGCATCAGCACCGAGGAGGCCCGGGCGAACCTTCACTGTCGGGGGCCCGAGGTGTACGAGTTGTTGGCTCGGGCCGGGCGATTGACTCGCGAGCGCCGTGGAACCCAGGTACATCTGTGCGCCATCGTCAACGCCCGCAGCGGCGACTGTGACCAGGACTGTGCTTTCTGCTCCCAGTCTAAGCGATCCGGGGCCGATATTGAGCACTACGGCCTGTTGGAGGCGCAACAGATTGTGGACGCGGGGCGGGAGGCGGCGGACTTCGGTGCGCACCGTTTCAGCGTGGTCACCTCGGGCGGCGCCGTGCGACGGGCCGATCACCTCGACCGCGTCTGCGGCGCCCTGGCCGAGGTGCGGACCACCACCAGCGTCCAGACCTGCGCCTCGTTGGGGCTGTTGGACGCCGAAGGGTTGGCGCGGCTGCGAGACTCGGGTGTGACCCGCTACCACCACAACCTGGAGACCGCCGAGAGCCACTGGGAGCACATCTGCACGACGCGCCCCTGGGCCGACTCCCTGGTGACCATCCGGGCCGCGCAAGAGGCGGGGATGGAGCTGTGCGTGGGCGGAATTTTCGGGATGGGCGAGTCCACAGACCAGCGGGTGGAGCTGCTCGAGTCCATCCGCGGCCTCAAGGTGGAGTCTGTTCCGCTGAATTTTTTGCACCCCATCCATGGCACGCCACTGGCGCACCTCGCCGAGCTTACGCCCTTTGACTGCCTCAAGATCATCGCCGTGGCCCGGCTCATGATGCCGGACTCCGAGATTCGAATCTGTGGCGGTCGGGAGCACAACCTAAGGGACCTGCAGTCGTGGATACTGCTGGCGGGTGTGGACGGGCTCATGATCGGCGACTACCTCACCACCGCCGGGCGTACCGTGTCCGATGATCTGCGGATGATCCGGGACGCCGGGCTGATCCCGGACCTGCCCGGTGGGTTCGAGTGACCGTGACCGAGCGCGTGGTCGTGGCCATGAGCGGTGGAGTGGACTCCAGCGTGGCCGCGGCGCTGCTACTTCGAGACGGGTTCGACGTGTTGGGCGTCACCCTGCGGTTGTGGGACGCCAGCGCCCATCTGCCCGCTGACAGTTGCGGGGGGGACGCGGCCGTGGATTCGGCCCGGGCCGTGGCCGCGAAGCTGGGCATTGACCACGAGGTGGTGGACGGCTCCGCGGGGTTCACAGACCAGGTCCTGCGTCCGGCCTGGGAGGACTATTCCGGCGGGCTCACTCCGAACCCGTGCCTGGTGTGCAACCGGGTCGTGAAGTTCGCTTCTCTCTGCCGGCGCGCCGATGAGCTCGGCGTCCGTTGGATCGCCACGGGCCACCACGCCCGCCTGGATCGCGGCTCCTCGAACGACGCTCCGGTCCGCCTGCGAAGGGGCCACGATCGCAACAAGGATCAGTCCTATTTTTTGGCGTTGCTCTCTCCGGAGCAGCTCGCCCGGGTCCGCTTCCCCGTGGGCGGGCTCACCAAGGCCGAGGTCCGCGCCCG
This sequence comes from Deltaproteobacteria bacterium, assembly GCA_029938605.1. Lineage (GTDB taxonomy): Bacteria > Myxococcota_A > Polyangia > HGW-17 > JAJRWW01 > JAJRWW01. Next base: position 36,433 of record JAOZUO010000058.1, read on the forward strand.
CGCACGCGCGCTGGACCTGCCCTCGGCGGAGCGAGCCGAGAGCCAGGACGCCTGCTTCACGGGCGGGAAGGGCGGTTTCGCCGAGGCCCTGCGGGTTCACTTCGACGCCTCGGAGCAACCCGGCGCTTTCGTGGATCCGGAAGGCAAGCGCCTCGGGGAGCACCGCGGCATCCACCATTTTACCATCGGTCAGCGCAAGGGGCTGAACATCGCCTTGGGGCGCCGCGCGTACGTCTCCGCCATCCACGCTGACGCCCACGAGGTGGTCGTCACCGACGATCCGGAGTCTCTTTTCGCCACCGGCCTCGTCGCCCAGAATCTGCGCTGGGCCGGATCGCCCCCGGTGGAGTCCTTCGACTGCCACGCCCAGATCCGCTATCGCAGCCCCGCGGTTCCAGTCCGCGTAGACGTGAACGCCGACGCCACTGTCCGGGTCGTCTTCACCGAGCCCCAGCGCGCCGTCACCCCCGGCCAGGCCGTGGTCTTCTACGAAGGCGACCACGTTTTGGGCGGCGGATGGATCACGTCCACCATGCCTTGACAGGTGGGCGATGATCCCACAGCCTATCAGGGCTCACGAACACACGTGATTAGGAGACCCGATGAGCCGAATGAAGTGGATGACGATTCCGAGCCTGGCGGCGCTCATGGTCCTCGGTGGTCTGGGGGCCACGGGCTGTGTGACCCAGGGTAAATTCGATGACCTGATGGCCAAGCACAAGAAGCTGGATGGGAAGTATCGCGCGTCCGAGAGCCTCTCCGCGCGGCGGCAGCGACAAATTGAGGCCCTGGACAAGAAGATCGCCAAGGTCAAGGCGGCCCTCGCTTCAGTACAGAAGGATCTGGCCGCGACCCGGGAGAACATGAGCGAGAAGCTGCTCAAGAAGCAGCGGGCGCTGCGTCGGCAGGCCGAGGAGCTCGAGGCGCGCATGCGGGAGCTCAAAAAGAGCCGCTGGGCCCTGGCCGAGCTGGCCAAGATCAAGGCCGAGATGAAGCGTCAGAAGGAGCTCAACGATAAGCTGAAGCTGAGCTTCGCCAAGATGATCTCCGCCGGGCGGCTCAAGCTCATCAACCGCCGGGGCAAGCTGGTGATCCAGATGGCTTCCAAGGTGCTCTTTAAATCGGGCAAGTCCCGGCTGACGGGGCTGGGGACCGATGCCCTGAAGGATCTTGCCGTCGTGCTCAAGGGCATCAACCGCCACTTCCAGGTAGCCGGGCACACCGACAACATCCCCACCCACCGCCGCAAGTATCGGGACAACTGGGCTCTGTCCGGGCACCGGGCCACGGTGGTCGTGCGTCTGTTGCAGAAAAACGGCGTCCCCGGGCACCGGCTCAGCGGCGCGGGCTTTGGCGCCTTCGATCCGGTGGCCAACAACCGCAGCGCCTCGGGCCGCGCCCTGAACCGCCGCATCGAGATCACCCTCCTGCCCGCTGTCAATATCAAGAAATTCAGGTAGCGTCTGGTTGCTTAGGCGGCCACTCGCCGCGCTCTTTCAAGACTTCGCGTAGGACCTTGAGGGCGGAGTTCACCACGGGGACGCCTCCGTAGGTTGCCATCTGGAAGATGACCTCCGCCACGTCGGCGGCGGGGCAGCCCACGTTCAGGGCGGCGTGAACATGCAGCTTCAGCTCGGCCGTGCGCTCGAGCACCGTGAGGGCGGCCACGGTCACGAGCTGACGGGTCGGATGCGGGATCTTTTCCCGGGAGTACATCTGTCCGGTGACAAAGAGTGACAGGTCTTTGGCCATTCCCTTGTCAAAGGCGCACCAGAGTGCATAGGGGCGCTCCCCGGTGACGCCGTCGAAGTAGAGCTCGGCGGTCTGGGCGGTCTTTTTCTTCAGATCATCGGTGGACATGAGATCTACTCCGCTGCGTCTTTGGGCAGGCTTTCGAGGACGCTCACCATGGCCGCCACGGTCTCGGCCATGGCCTGGATTCGTGCTTCAGTCTTCTCCATCCGCGCCTGCATGAGCTCCATCCCCTCGAGGACCTTGGCCAGGCTTTCGGCGCTCACGGAGCTGTCCCCTCCGCCCAGTCCGGCCTCGGAGAGGAGCTTTGCCAGCTCGGTCAGGCGTCCCTGATCCGACAGCAGGGCTTTCCACCAGGTCTCGAGGCTGGTCTGCCAGAACTGTGCAATTTGGCCGCCAAAAGCGGCGAATGGAGTGTTGGCGAATGGATTGTCTCCCATTGGGGGTACGGCTCCTGTGGTCTTGAGTGGTTGTGAGTGGTTGTGATCGGAGAGGCACCCGGTGGTGTCCAAGCCTTTGTAGCACGATTCGCAGGCTGTGGTACGCTGCCGCGGATCTATGTATCCAAGGAGTAGCGACGTGCGTATGAACCCCGCCACTCGGATCATCCCCACTGTTGTGCTGGGCGCGCTCGTTGTGCTGGGCGCCTGCGGGGGCGACGATCCGGCCATCGAATACAACAAGGAGATGATGCCCGAGCTGGCCGTGTCCTCCTACATCGAAGAGGTTGAGCTCCTCATCGGGACTCCCGGCGTGGCCCAGCCCCTCGAGCCATCCGGCATTCCGCAGCACCCCTTCCTGGCGCCCACGGGCCAGGCGGGTATGCACGGGGATGTCACCGCCAGCGGGACGCACCCGGCCGCCGGGCCCCTGGGGAACAGTCCCGTGATCCGCAGCGCCAAGATGGGGGACCTCGCCGGGGAGTGTGCCGCCGTGGTCTTCGACTCCGCCGGTCGGCTCTTCGCCGTGTGCTCCGACTTCTTCGAGATGGCGCTGTACGCCATGGATCCGGACGATCTGGGGGTCCTCGCCAAGCACGTGTTGCCCCTGCGAGAGTCCCACTCGGGGGGCGACCTCGCAGAGATCATGAACGACACCTCCGGCGGGGCGTACTTCCATCTGGACGCCCAGGACCGGCCGATCCTCGCCAACGCCGAGCGGTTCGTGCAGCGCTTCGTGCTCGAGCCCCAGGAGGGAATGGCCACCCAGCTCACCTGGCGTGTGGAGACCGAGTGGGACCTCAATCCAGTTCTTCCCGAGGGCGCGCGTGTCACTACGATCATCCCCGACTGGGACGGCTTCTTCTGGTTCGTGACCCGCCTGGGCGTGGTGGGTGTACTGGATCCGGAGTCGGGAGACGTGCAGACGCTGCAGCTCATCGATGAGGAGATCCAGAACGCCCTGACGGTGGGCCCCGACGGCGTTTTCATCGTGTCCGACCACGCCATGTATCGCTTTGAGCGGGACGCCGGCGGGGCGCCCGTGCACACCTGGCGGGAGACCTACGACCGGGGCAGCGGCCCCAAGCCCGGCGCCATCAACCAGGGCTCCGGCACCACCCCCACGCTCCTGGGAGACGACCTCGTGGCCATCAGCGACAACGCCGATTCGCGGGTGAACGTGGTCGTGTACCACCGGCTCGATGACCACGTGGGTGACCGCCTGGTGTGCCAGATACCGGTGTTCGAACCGGATCTCAGCGTCACCGACAACTCCTTCGTCGGCTACGGCGACAGCCTCATCCTCGAGAACAACTTCGGCTACGACGGCCCCTTCGGCGACCGCACCTTGAGCCAGCCGGGCATCGTTCGCATCGACGTGGCCACCGACCGCTCGGGCTGCGAGGTGGTCTGGGAGAGCGACGAGCTCTCACCCACCACCGTGCCCAAGCTCTCCATCGGCAACGGCCTGATCTACTTCTACACCATCGAGTTCTTCCCGGACAATCCCTCCTGGGAGGTCTGGTACCTCATGGCCTTGGACTACCGCACAGGTGAGACCGTCTTCAAGCTGGCCACCGGTACGGGCTACGAGTGGAACAACAACTACGCTCCCATCACCATCGGCCCGAATTCCACAGCCTACGTGGGCTGCTTCGGCGGCCTCATGGCCATCTCCGACGGGGCGTAGCTTCCTTAGGGCACGGGCTGGTATTCGTAGGCGCCCATGTCGGCTGGGGGTGTGCCCAGGCCGGTGTTGGTGGTATTGGGGTCGTCCACGCGGGCGAGGGAGTCGGCGTCTATGAAGGGGGCGGCGCTCGAGTCGGCCGCGTCGATGCACGGCGAGCCCGAGCTCAGGTGGAAGTCGTCTCCCAGGGCGCTGACGAAGAGCGGGGCCGAGTTGATGTTTCCCTGCCCGACATATACCGGGGTCGTCAGTACGGCGGAGTAGGTCACCGTGGTGACGCCGGGTAGGGTTTCCAACTCCTCGGGTATGTCGCCCCACAGGATGGAGTTTGTCACCGTCAGGATAGAAGTGTCGTTGTGTATGGCGCCGCCGCCTGAGCTCGTGGACGTGTTCAAGGAAAACGTACAGTTCGTGAAACTGACCGTGGCGGAGGTTCCGAGGCCGGCGCCGCCACCGCGGGGGGATGCGTTGGACCAGAACACCGAGTTTACCACGCTCACGTCGCCATCGTGTACAGCGAGTCCACCTCCGAGATCCCCGCCGACGTTCCCCGAGAAGAGACTCCGATGGATGGTGGCCGTACTACCCACGCCGCGGATGATCACCCCCGCCCCGTCGTCCAGGGAGGCGTTGTCCGCAATCTCGCTGTCGGTCAGGGTCAAGTGTCCGCCCTCGACGTAGATGCCTCCTCCGTCGTCGGCGTTGCGGTTGTCTCGGATCCGGCAGTTGGCCACGGTGACGTCGGAGCTCACGAGCCGCATCCCGGTGCCGTCGATATCTCCTGATACGGACCGCCCTCCCGTGACCGTGAATCCATCCAGGGTGGCGCCCACCACACTGTCGGCGGAGACAACGTGCTCGGTGGCGAAGCCGGGGAGTACGGATTGAAGCCCGTTCAATACGGTCTGATGGAGATGCCAGTCCCGCTGATCGCGGGCCGTCTCGACGCCGGTGAAGCCGCCGTACACGCCCACCCGGTTCCGCAGGGTCACGGTGTCGGCGGTGGAGCCACTGAAGATGTTGTACGTTCCCTCCGCTGCCCATACGTCGCAGGTAGACTGGGTCGGAACCAGGGTGGCCGCCGTGGCGATTCCGTCGTCCACCGAGGGTAAGGCGTTGCTCCAGGAGCCACCGTCCGGCGCTCCGGCGGTAGAGGCCTGGTTCACGTAGACCACGCAAGCGCACACGCTCGGGTTTCCGGAGCACGCAAAGAAGTCCTCTGTCTCGCACACCGCGGAGCACCCGTCCCCGTCATCCGAGTTGCCGTCGTCGCACACCTCGGTTCCCGCCACGAAGATGCCATCGCCGCACACCGTCGTACACACCGACGGGTCGTCCCGCGTACACACCCAGCCGGCCTCCACAGTGCACAGGTCGTTGCATCCGTCCCCGGGAACGGTGTTGCCGTCGTCACACACCTCGGCGGTGTCCACGATCCCGTCGCCGCACCCGGTTGTGTTTGTATTCGTGTTCGTGTTCCCGTTGTCGTTCGTGTTCTCGTTGTCGTTGTCGTTAGCGTTAGCGTTAGCGTTAGCGTTAGCGTTAGCGTTAGCGTTTTGGTTGCCGTTCTGGTTGTCGGAGGACGCAAGTCCGGACGTGTCGAAGATGCAGCCGCCCCCCCCAGCCAGCGCCACTGCCCCGCACAGCGCGCACAACGCGAGCAGCACGGTCGGTCGTTTGGTGCGGAGCCATTTCATCGATTCGATGGCGTGCGACAACATCTGGAACTCCATGGAATTGGTAGCCGCCATGGTACTACGAATCGCCGGGGATGTGCGAGGGGAGGATGAGAGGGGTTGGGGGGTTGGGGGGTTGGGGGGTCTCCCGCCAGGGAGAGGACGTCATCGAGCTTGTGTAGGAACATGACGCCGAGGTGCTTGCGGATCATTGACTCGGGTGGAGCGCTACCGTTCCGGGTCTCCGTGTCCCCAGGCGCGCGCGACGGGCGCGTGACCGTGAGGCCCGGTTTGCGCCATCTCCGGCTCCGGCTCCAGGTACATGGGCTGGATCGCCTCCATCGTACAGCCCTGCATGCACATCATGCACCCGCTGCAGTGATCCAGCACCAGCGCCTTGCCTCCCTCCATCCCGATGGCCTCCATGGGGCACAGTTGCTCGCAGACTCCGCAGCCGGTGCATCTCTCTTGTAGCACCCGCGCCTTGATCATTGGTCTCATCTCTCGTTCTCCTGTGAGTGTGTTTGTGTTCAGAGTGACGCGGCGGTCGTTTCCAATGGATAGCGGGCGGCGCGAAGCTCGAGGACGCCCAGGTCGAGCCGCCGCGCGGCCACGCCTTCGGCCCGGAGGACCCGCACCGCGTCATCCGCCAGGGAGCAATGGCTGCCACGGCAGTAGACCACTACCTGCCTGGCGTCCCGGAGCTCGGGTGCGCGGGCAGAAAGGTCCCGCACCGGAATGGCCACCGCGCCTGCGACGTGGGCCGCGTGGAACTCCTCCACCGGGCGCACGTCCACCAGGATCACCTCGTCTGACTCGAGCAGGGCCTCCAGCCGATCCAACCCCACGGGCGCCGGACGGTCCGGCCCCGCATCCACCCGGCGCTGTCGGGCGAGCTCCCGCAACTCGTGCAGGTGCGCCTCGGCGAAGCCCCGGAGCTGCAACCAGAGGCTCGCCACGTCGTCGTTCGCCAGGCTGTACAGCACCCGCCGACCCTCGCGCCGCGCCGCGGTTATCCGGGCCCGTTTGAGTAGCTGCAGATGGTGAGAGACCGACTTCACGGGCTGCCCGGCGACCCGGGACAGCTCCTCTACACTCCGCTCTCCCTGGGCGAGCAGCTCCACCAACCGCAGCCGTTCCGGGTTGGATAGGGCTTTTCCGATTCGGGCGATGGACTCGTAATATGGACGCTTCGTCACGGTTTCCTCCACCAGGAGATTCCATAGGGGGCGCTCAAGACCATGTGACATTCTTAATATCTTAAGAATGTCAGTCAAGTGCTAAACTTACAGTCTTTTTCGATAATCCGCTCCTACGCAGGCACGGGCCCCGAGTGGAGTGCCGGCTACGCCAGGAAGAGGTAGTCGTCGAGCTCGTGTAGGCCCATGGCGTCGAGGTGCTCGCGGATCTCGATTCGGGCGCCTCGGGCGCCTACGGCGATGAGGAGGAACGGGTCGTCGAGGCGGCGCCAGTGGTCCGCGAGGGCGTCGGGGGGGATGATCAGGGCGTCGTGGATGCGGCGCCCGATCTTGCGGGGGTGCAGGTCCACGGCGGCTTCTACGGTGACGCCGAAGGAGGGGAGCTCCCGGAGCCAGCGTTTGCCTACGCGGCCGGCGCCCCAGAAGAGGATGCGGCGGCGGCCGGCCAGGGGGCCCACCTCGGGGTCGAGCAGGTGGTCGACTTTGCAGCGGCGCAGGGCGTCCTGGGTGTAGCGGTAGTCGTTGCGGCTGATGCGGCCGGCCTCGTCGCGTACGGCGAGGAGCACCTCGGGGACCTTGGCGAAGCGCACACCCCGCTGCATGAGGCGCAGCCAGAGGTCATAGTCCTCGCACCAGTCCAGGTCGCGGTAGCCGCCCGCCAGGACCGGTCGAGGCGCCAGGATGGAGGAGTGGGCCACCGAGGACTCCACGTAGCGTTCGCGGTAGTGATCGGCGGGGGTGATCAGCCGGTTGACCCAGCGTACGTAGCGCTCCATGCCGGATCCCGGAGGGGTACCATCGGTGTGGAAGGAGCGGATCTGCGTGGCCACCACACCCACGTGGGGTTGGGCGGCGAGGAGGGCGAGCTGGGCCTCGAACCGGGTGGGCTCGCACAGGTCGTCGCCGTCCATGCGGGCCACCAGGGGCGTGTCGCAAAGGTCGAGCCCTTCATTTAACGTGGGTGGGATGCCGCGGTGGGGCAGGGGGATGTAGCGGAAACGGGGGTCGCGGGTCTGGTAGGCGCGAGCCAGGTCGGCCGTGGCGTCTGTGGAGCCGTCGTCCAGGATCCAGGTCTCCCAGTCAGTGAAGGTCTGCGCAGCGAGGCTGTCGAGCGCCTCGGCGAGGGTGGGCTCGGAGTTGTAGACGGGCAGCAGGATGCCGATACGCGCCATAGGGGATTCTCACCGGTTGGCCCCGTCTGTAGCATGGACCGGGCCGCGAAAAAAGGCGTGATCGAGGAGGCGCACGTCCGATCACTCTCTCACCCCGGCGACGCTCACGGCGCAGCTGTCGCTGGCCCCACTGCAGTGGGATAGTTTTTTAACGACAAGAATCAGGAGAAGACCGACGCCGGGGCGGACTCAGACGGTGTAGAAGGCCTTGGTCTCCAGCGGTTACTCGCACACAGCTGCTGCAGGAAATGCTCGGCCACCTGGCCCCAGTTCGGCGTCGGATGTCCAGTGCGTGTTGTTTTCGCACCGGCGCCGATTTTTCTTTTTTGGGCATAGCCCAAAGCGCAATCCCGGACGATCTTTTCCCCCGCCAAAAAGAAAACCGGCACACCCCTGCGTAAGCGGTGCCCACCAACGTCGACTGCCAGGCACCGCGGTCCAAGACGAGTGGGCAAAATTCCGTCAACACGGCCTTGGCGACGAGAAGGCATCCCTAATACGCACCCCTGGCGATTGGGCGGTGGACAGTCCCTAATGTTTGGGGCATTGTCCACGATAGGGACCAAACCAAGAGGCTGATATAGTAGCCAGGCAGTTCGGTCCGATATAGGGACCAGATTAAGAGGCAGATGCATTAGAGGCGTAATATGGTCCTATATAGGGACCAAACCAAGAGGCTGATATAGTAGCCAGGTCGTTTGGTCCGCAACGGTGGACAACGAGGCACGCCCCGGGGTTGGTCCTGTCCATGTAGGAACTCCCGCATGCACATCTGCGACTGCGTGAGGGCGGTACGCAAGGTGCTCTAGGGACTCGACGCAGAGTCCTGGGCTCGCGTCTTCCGTCTGTCGTCTTCCATCTGCCCGCGTCCCCGATGCTCCGACCACGAGCCCGTGCCTCGCGCCCCACGTCCCACGGAGGCTGCGCCTCCGCCGCCGGCGGGGAACGTCTGCGATCAAATGGGGGCTTTCCCTGGGGCTTGCATGGAGGCTGTTGTCTGGATAGTGTGTGGCTGCCCCAGAGGGCTCCGAGGCATAGCTGTGACGTCGCGCGACCCATCTTCCACCGATCCCGAAGACCGCACCGAAAAGCGGGACGGCTCCGACGAGGAGGCGGTGGTGGAGGTTGCGGACAGCGCCCAGAAGTCGTCTGTTTCCGAGCCCGAGCCCGAGCCCGAAGCGGAGGAGGAGCCCGAGGCGGAGGAGGAGCCCGAGGCGGAGGAGGAGCCCGAGGCGGAGG